>JBJHAY010000020.1:0-19153 GCA_050485205.1 Gammaproteobacteria bacterium | reverse complement strand
AGGGAAGGCTCCTACATGCACCACCTCCTACATGCACCACCTCCTACACGCACAACCACCGCTCGCCCAACTAAAAACCGTCCTTCCAGGCCCTGATCACCCCAAACACCGCGGCGGGATCCCCCAGGGGCTGACTGGCTCTCTCCTGGGCCGCGCTGACCAATTCCGCCTCGCCGCAACGCAGAAAGGGGTTGGTGGCCAACTCCATGCCAATGCTGGTGGGAACGGTGGGCACATCCTGGGCCCGGCGTTGCTGTTCCAGGCTGATTCTGGCGGCCAGTGCCGCGCTGTCCGGTGTCACCGCCTGGGCGAAGCGCAGATTGGCCAAGGTATATTCGTGGGCGCAGAACACCTGGGTCTCGGGGGGCAGGGCGGCGAGCCGACTAAGGGACGCATGCATCATCGGCAAGGTGCCTTCGAACACCCGCCCACAGCCGCCGGCAAAAAGAGTATCGCCGCAGAACAACACCGGCTTGTCCTGATACAGCGGGTCGGGGCAGTAGTAAGCGATATGATCCAGGGTATGCCCGGGCACCGCCATCACCTGGAAGCGGGCGCCCAGTACCTGGATGCTGTCGCCATCCTTGAGCGGATGGGAAATGCTGGGAATACGCTCGGAGTAGGGGCCATAGACCGGCGCCGAATACTGTTGCGCCAGTTCGGCGACACCGCCGGTGTGGTCCCGGTGGTGGTGAGTCACCAATATCGCGCTCAGGCGCAAGCCCTGTTCTTCCAGATAGCGCTGCACCGGCGCCGGGTCGCCAGGGTCCACCACGCAGGCCTCCAGGCTGTTCAGTGGCCTGAACAGCCACAGATAGTTATCCGCGAAAGCCCTGATGGGCACGATTTCCAATTGCATCATTACTCCTCTTCAAGTACCCGGCACAGACATTGATCCTAACATGAATCCATTTGCGCTATCATGAACCCCATGAGCATCCCCCAAGCCCCGGTTTCCCGCTTCGATCCCATGACCAGCTGGTTCAAGACCCCGCTGGGCAAGGTGCTGCTGGCGCAGGAAAAGCGTCTGCTTGAAGGCCTGCTGGCGCGGCGCTTCGGTTATCACCTGCTGCAACTGGGGTGCAGTGACATCCCCATGTATGACAGCAGTCCCATCAACCACAAGTTTTCGCTGGCGCTGGATGTCCACAACAAGCAGCACATGGCCGTCGCCAGCACCGATGCCATCCCACTGTCCACCAATTCCATCGACCTAGTGCTGCTGCACCATGCCCTCGACTACTCCGACAACCAGCATCAATTGCTGCGCGAGGCCTCGCGCATCCTGATTGCAGGGGGGCACATGCTGATAGTGGGCTTCAACCCCCTCAGCACCTGGGGCATCCGCAACCGCATGCAGAGACGCCAGGGATGCTCCCCCTGGAATGCCCATCAGCTCACCGCCCTGCGCGTGACTGACTGGCTCAAGCTGCTGGAATTCCAGATTGAAAGCATCCACTACGGGCTCTATTGCCTGCCCTTCAACAAGCCGCGCCTGATCCGCTACTCTGCCTTCGGTGGCAAACTGGCGGGGCGCATGAACTGGCCCACCGGCGCGGTGTATGTCATCTCCGCCAAGAAGCAGGTGGCCCCGCTGACGCCGATCCACACCGAATGGCGCCGCTTCCCGGTGCCGGTGGGAATCCCGGCGGCGGAGAATATTCGTGGGGCGAGCAAGGGCAAGGCCTCCGCTTATACCTCAGACAGCTGAACTCGACTTCGCGTGGCAAGGGAAGGCCGGCCTTACGCAGGCAGTTCATCGATGCCACGGTTGGCCAACTGGTCGGCGCGTTCGTTTTGTGGATGCCCACTGTGCCCCTTCACCCATTCCCAGCGGATGTCGTGGTGGCTGGCTTCCCGTTCCAGGGCTTGCCAGAGTTCCATATTCAACACTGGTTTCTTGGCTGCTGTTTTCCAGCCGCGCCGCTTCCAATTAGGCAGCCATTCCGTCATGCCCTGAATCACATACTTGGAATCGGTGAATACCACCACTTTGCAGGGGCGCTTCAGACATGACAGGCCCTTGATGACCGCGGTCAATTCCATGCGGTTGTTGGTGGTGTTGGTTTCACCACCATGCAGGGTTTTTTCTTTATCACCGAATTGCAGGATGGCACCCCATCCACCAGGACCGGGATTCCCCCTGCAAGCGCCATCGGTGTAGATGTGGACGCAATCTTTCACTGTCGTTTCTCCTTGGCACGCCATGGCGGCAAAACGTCAATTGTAGCGTGATGCGGAGAACAGAAGCATTGTCACCCGCATATTCGAATAGAGGATTTCACAGGGTCATTCGTCTCAATATAAAAGAAGCAGGCGTAATCATAAAAGCAAGCGTGCTTTGGCAGGGGGAAGCATTATGGCGGCTGAACAGGCTGGCAATAAATCCGGCAGTCCCGCTGGTGGCTTGCTTGAAACATTTTTGTCTTGCAAATCCCTGTTGACAAGGATTGTTGGCAGAATTGTACGTCCAGATGAAATCGAAGACATCGTTCAGGAAACCTTCGTGCTCTCCTATGCCGCCTCCCGCGGCCAGAAGTTAAAAAATCCAAGAGCTTTCATGGTACGAGTGGCGAGAAACGTCGCCATCGATCATATCAAGCGAGCCGAACACCAATTCCTTTGCTGCATTGATGACCTGGACGAGGTTGATCTGCTGATGTCCCTGGAACAACTGCCAGACATACGCTGCCAATCGGAAGAGCGTTTCCTGGCGTTTTGCCGGGGGGTGGCTACCTTGCCGGTAAGTTGTCGCAGGGTTTTCATTCTCAAGAAAGTGTATGGGCTCAGCATGCAGGAGATCGCTGGCCGTCTGGGCATCAGCCAAAGCACGGTGGAAAAGCATGTCGCCAAGGGTATGTTCATCGTCGTGGAATACATGCTGCGGCAAGGTCATGGGGAGGACGGCGGCATATCCACCATGACACAGGCCCCGGTGGGGAAGGTAAGGCACCTTGAATAATAATAATGTGATCAAATTCGACGACCCTGGGCGCAAGGCCAGGGAAATGCGAGAGCAGGCCTGTCAATGGTTGGTGCGCTTGGATGTTGGTGCCAGTCCCAATGATCTTCGCCAAATCCGCGAGTGGCTGGATCAGGACGAGCTTCATGCCAAGGTATTGATGGAAATGGCCCTGATGTGGGATCAGGTGGCGGTGTTGTCTGAATTGGCCGATATCTTTCCGCTGGAGTGTTACGCCGATAAAAAGAGGTCCAGGCTCTCATATCTGCTGGTGGCCGCCGGTGTCGTCTGTCTGCTGTTGTTCTGGCGCGATGAGATGCTGCTCGGCATTGGTGGTTCGTCGTTGGCGCGTGAGCCCTCGCTCAGTCTTTCCCAGATCCATGAGACGTCGATAGGGCAACAGGTCAGTGTTGATTTGCCGGATGGAAGTGAAATTCTGCTCAACACTGATACGCGCATCGAAATCGATTTCACGGCAGCACAACGCCACGTCATCCTGCTCAAGGGTGAGGGACACTTCATCGTTGCCAAGGATCCTTCGCGCCCTTTCCGAGTGATTGCCGGGCAGGGTCTGGTGGAAGCGATTGGTACTGCATTCACGGTGCAGCACTTGAGTCAGGCCGTTACCGAAGTAACGGTTGTGGAAGGGGCCGTCAATGTCAGAAGAGCCCGAGTTCCCAGCCAGTCTGATGATTCCCTTGACCCTGAGTCCGCTGTAGTCAGTGGTGATGCCAGCACGACAAGCGAAGTCTCCCTGCAGGCAGGGGAGTCGGCCAGAGTGATGGAACAGGAAGCGGAAATCCTGACTCGACGGATGCAGCCCAATGAAGTCGAAGGCAGGTTGGCGTGGCGTCACGGCATGCTCCTGTTTCAGGGTGATCCACTGGACGAAGTGATCATGGAGGTCAGTCGCTACACTAGGGTCAGGATCGATGTGGATGACTCTGTCAGGGATGTGAAAGTCGTCGGTTATTTTTCCACTGGTGATGTCGATGGTTTATTGTTGACCATGCGGGAAACCTTCAATGTCGATGTGGTCATGCTGGACGAAAGCCATTTTTTTCTTAGAAAAAAATAAAAACGATAATGTTTTTGTAGAGGATAATTTTGATTGAATCGTCTAAATGAGTAATGGCTATCAAAATGCAAGGGGAGATATCCATAAATCAAGATTAAAAAGGCTCTCCCTTGGTTTGATGTTAGTGACTGTTCTGAAAATAAATGAAGTCATTGCCGATGAAGAAAGGCAATACTTCAATGTTCAGGAGCAGCCCCTGACAGGTGCATTGTTGCAATTTGCTCAGCAGGCGGAAATGCCCATCATGTTCCCCAGCGGGCTCTTTGCCGACATCATGGCCAGTCGTGTGGAAGGAGAATACACCGCACGTGAAGCATTGGAGTTGCTTCTGCAAGGTACTGATGTGGATGTCATTATCACCAATGAAGCGCCAAGAAGGTTGTTGGTCAGAATGGCGGGTAATGATCAGAATAATAGTGACAACGTCGATTCCGAGGGGGGTGAGACAATGTTGGGAGATAGAGCGGTAGGTGGCAGACGCTTGTTGTTTTCGGCCATGGCGGCGATTTTTGCCGGCGGCGCCAGTGGCGTACAGGCGCAGGAATCAGCGGCAGCTTCTGGTGGAAGCAACTCAATAGACGAAATACAGATCACTGGTTCCAGAATTCAAAGGCCTGGCATGTCATCACCGGTGCCGGTGACGGCCATTGGCAATGACGAGCTCTCCAGTATTTCTCCCGGCAACCTTTCCCAGGCACTGGCGGAAATTCCTCAATTTCTGAATAACTCACTGGCCCAGAACCGGGGGACCTTCCTGGGTACCGCGGGCCAGGCCTTTCTCAATATCCGGGGCATGGGCAATGCTAGAACGCTGGTGCTGCTGAATGGCAGGCGTGTAGCCCCCTCTGACCGGCAGAGCTCGGTTGACGTCAACCTGTTCCCGGATGCCATGATCAGCCGGGTGGATGTTGTCACAGGTGGCGCGTCGGCTGCCTATGGTGCTGATGCCCTGGCAGGGGTTGCCAACTTTGTGATCGATACCCAATACACTGGCTTTCAGGTGAGGATGCAGGGTGGCATGACTGAACTGCGCGATGGCGAAAACTGGGAGGCCAGTGTTGCCGGAGGCTTTCCCATTGGTGACAAGATCCACGTCATTGCCTCGTTGGAGGGGTATGCCAATCGGGATATCCGTGGCAATGTCGCGGGTTTGGATGAGCGCAACAAGTGGATGCAGCGTTGGGGATGGGTCAACAATCCCAATTGGCGTGCCAGCGATCCGCCCGGTGCCAATCCCCAGCGTTTGACATTGCCCAATGTGCATTCCACTGCCTTTACGCCAGGCGGGAAAATCAATCAACCAGGCTTTTCTTTCAATAACCATACTTTCATTGGCGACGGCACGCAGACCCGGGTATTTGTGCCAGGGCCGATTGCCGGGGGTGGCGCTACTTCCGGTGGACCTGAATACGGAATTGCTCATCTCGGACAGCGCGAAAATCTGGAATCCGAAGTGGGCAGGGAAAACCTGTTCTTCAATGTTGATTATCAGCTCAATGAGCGCACAGTGCTCAATTTTCAGGCAATTGCCGGCAGGAACGAAGCTTACTCGCACAAGCTCAATGGGGGACTTGGTCCCAGCATGATGGGGATATGGGGCGGTACAATTTATGCGGACAATGCGTTTTTGCCCGAGAATATTCGCCAGGCCATGGTTAATGAAGGATTGAGTTCCTTCCGCATGGAAAAGGGCGGCATGATCCAGGGCCGCAACAATTTTCAGGATGACCACACTGATGGCACCCAAGTGTTCCAGACTATGTATCTGGCCGGTTTCAACACCGAGTTGAACAATGGTTGGGGGCTCAATGCCTACTACCAGCGCGGCAGAAGCCACAAGCATATGATGTTGCAGAATCTGTTGCGGGTAGACCGCTGGTTCCTGGCTCAGGATGCGGTGCGCCATCCCGACACGGGGCAGATAGTGTGCCGGGTGCAACTGTTCAATCCGACACCTGCGCAATTGGCGGAATCGGTCAGCAATCACCGCTCGCCCTCACCCCAGGGGCCGGTGCCCATCGCCTCGCCTGTCGGGCTCGATAACACCATTCAGGACTGCGTGCCCTTGAATATCTTCGGCTGGGGCAATGTCTCACCGGAGGCCCAGGATTATGTGGTGAGTGACAAGTGGGCTGACTCCTATGTCTACCAGGATTTTGCCGAGGCAGTATTGACTGGCGACATTCTTGAGAACCGCGCCCAGGGTCCAGTCAGCTTTACCGCTGGCGCCACCTACCGCAAAGAGAAAATGAGCCAGGTGGCCTATCCCCGTGAAATCGATGTGTTGGGGCCGCCCTTGAACCGGCCGGAAATTGGCATACAGGGAATACCGGCTGGTTTTACTGGTGGTGCTCCCAACTTGCACCAGTTCTCCAACTTGACCACTTTCGGCGGCAGCTTCGATGTCTGGGAAGTATTCGGTGAGACCTTGGTGCCTTTGTATTCCGGAGAAGTGCGCAGTCTCAACTTCAGTCTCGCTGGGCGTTACGCGGATTACTCACTATCCGGCGGCGTCATGACCTGGAAAACGGGTTTGGATTTCCAGGTCACCGAAGATTTGCGGGTGCGCGCGACGCGTTCGCGGGACGTGCGCGAAGCAACATTTGCCGAGCGTTTCGATCAGGCCGGTGGTGGCGCCAACCTGTTCGACCCTGTGTTCGGGGGGCAGTTATTCAGTGTCAGCACTGCCTCGGGAGGGAATCCTGCGGTTGAGCCCGAGAAAGCCGATACCTATGTGTTTGGTTTTGTTTACCAGCCCGGCTGGGTGCCTGGCATGGCACTGTCGGCCGACTACTATGACATCAAGCTGAAGGGCGCCATCGGTTCCTTGGGATTCCAGCGCATAGTGGACGACTGCGCGGCGGGTAACCAGCAGCTTTGCACCCAGATTGACCGTGATCCCAACACCAATCAGATTACCAGGGTTGCGGACTTCTTCACCAATATCGATGCTGCCCGGGCCAGGGGCGTGGATATGGAGGCCTCCTATCGCTTTGAGCCCAATCTGTTTGGCAATCACAGTGAAAGCCTGTCGCTGCGCTTTCTCGCCAGTTTTTTGGCGGAAAATTCCAATACGCCGTCCGGTGGGCGTCCCACCGACTTCGCCGGTTCCGGCAACCTGCCGCAGTGGACCACCACCAGCACCATGAATTACAGCGTGGGGCCCTGGACGCTGTTTTTCTCCCATCGCTTTATTGACAGCGTCAAGCGCAATGTCAACTGGGTCGAAGGCATTGATGTGGACAGCAATACCTTGAGAGCTGTGCGCTGGGTCAATATGCGTCTTGGCTATACCCAGGACATGCGCAATGGTGGCACCTGGGAAGTGTTCGGTAACGTCACCAACCTGTTCAATTCCGAGCCGCCGCCGTTTCCGGGCACCATTGGCAGAGGGCTGCCGGGAGGCGTGTCACCCATGCATCAGCTATTGGCGGTTGGCAGGCGCTACGTGCTGGGTGTTGCCGTCAATTTTTGAGCAGGTGCGACCCCTTGTTGTGCTGCCTACCCCCATTGTCGGCAAGCATCGGGTCGCTACCTTTTTCATAGGAGTCGTCCATGAATCAGCATGATCCCGACAAAAGCGCCAAGGTCGGTCGCCGTGGTTTCCTGAAGGGAGCCGCTGGCGCGGCAGCGGTATCGGTTACCAGTGCCGGTAAGGCCCAGACGCCATCAGCATTCGAGGCTTCGATAGCGGCGCCTCCCACCAGCGCGCAGTTGCAACGTGACAGCGGCTTGTTGCCGCCTCCCACGCCTGATCGGGCTGTGGTACGCCCCGGCTCTGATCTGATGGTGGAAGTGTTACGCCAGTTGGAAGTTGAGTATGTGGCGTCCAACCCAGGTTCCAGTTTCGAGGGTTTGCAGGAATCCATCGCCAATCACGGCGAGCCGCCGAATGTGATGCCGGAGTTCATCACGGCACTGCATGAAGAAACCTCAGTGGACATGGCAAATGGCTATGGCAAGGCCACAGGCAAGCCCATGTGCGCCATGCTGCATGGCACCATAGGCATTCAGCATGCCTCCATGGCCATTTACCAGGCATTCTATTCCGGCACCCCGATGTTGCTGATCGTTGGCCGTGATGATGGCTTCATCCAGGCTCATACAGCCAATGACATGGCCGCCATGTGCCGTAGTTTCACCAAGTGGGACGCCCAGCCCACCTCTCTGTCAGGCACTTTGGAAGCCATCCAGGAGGCTTACCGGCAGGCGATAACGCCACCTACCGGGCCGACACTTGTTGTTGTTGATCTTGAATTCCAGAAGGAGGAGGCGCGTGACATGCGTATTCCCCCTTATGTGCCACCAGTCATCGAAGGCATTGATCCCGGTACCGCTCGGGAAATCGCCAGTGCCCTGCTGAATGCCGATAATCCACGCATTGCCGTCGGCAGTCTGAGAACACCGCAAGGGGTTGAAGCAGCGGTGCTATTGGCGGAATTATGTGGCGCGTCGGTGTCTACCCTGGCCCACAATATGCCCATGAGTTTTCCTCAGCGTCACCCCTTGTGTGGTCCTGGCGCGGATACCTCCTATGACTACGTGTTGGGCCTGGAAGCCAACTCACCGCACCTGGCATTGAAGCGGCCGAGCGTGGCCAGTCTCACTGCCAGCAGAGACCAGATGAACGTGGGTTTTGGTGGCATGCGCCTCGATGGCCGTACCAGGGGTGACCAGCCTCAGGCCCAGACAAGCGGCAGAGATTTGAACATTGATGCCGAAGCCAGCATCGTGCCCATCATCGAGGCCTTGAGCAGTCAGATCACAGCAGTGCAACGCGAGCGTATCGAAGCCCGCAGGCAGCGCCATGCCAGCGCCAATCAAGTGGCTCACAGGGAAGCGTTGCACGCGGCCATGGCCGTCAAGCGCCGTGGGTGGCATCAGAGCCCAGTCAGCACCGCGCGCATTTATGCTGAATTATGGCCGCTGATCATGAATGAAGACTGGTGTCTGGCCTCGCCAAGTAATTTTTCCGGCGCGCATCACCGCGAGCTTTGGGACCACAACAAGCCCTATAGCTATCTGGGCGGGCAGGGCGCCGGTGGCATGGGCTATGGTGCTGGTGCCTGTGGTGGTGCAGGGTTGGCTGCCCGCGGTCGGGGCCAGATCGTCATCAACATCCAAACCGATGGTGATCTCAACTATGCACCGGGTGTGTTGTGGTCAATGGCTCATCACCGGCTGCCGGTATTGAATGTCATGCACAACAACAGAGCCTGGCACCAGGAGCTGATGTTCCTGCAATACATGGCGGGAGTCAGGGGGCGGGGAACCGACCGCGCCCACATCGGCACCACCCTGCGCGATCCATTCATTGACTATGCCAGGATGGCGCAAGCCTATGGGGTTGCCGGCGAAGGTCCCATTGATGATCCCGAGCAGGTGGCGCCGGCATTGCGCCGTGGCCTGGAAGTGGTCAAGGCTGGTGAGCCATACATGATTGACATACTCACACAACCGCGCTGATGCTGCCCCGCGGCCTGGTGCCGCCGTGGGCGCTTGACGGCAACGAGAGAGCAACGATGCAATACCATGCGATATCAGTCCCGCTTGTCATGTGTACCCTTTGGTTACTGCTTGCACAGCCAGGTCCGGCACAGGCCCAGATCCAGCAGGGTCCAGTAAGCGGCAATGCGCTGGAAGGCGCCAGGCTTTATTACGAGCACGGCTGCCATGGCTGCCATGGCTTCAACGCCCAGACCGGCCGCGCTGATCTGGTTGGCGCGGCCAGTAATTTCATGGTCTCAGTAGAGGTATTCACAGCCTTTCTGAGGGCGCGCCAGGACGTGGACCCCTTGTTCCCTTCCGCAGACATGCCCAACTATCCAGCCAACGCCCTAAGCGACGCCGAAGTCGAGGATGTCTATGCCTATATCCGTGCCCTTGAAGTGGATACACCGGCAGTGGACGACATTCCCGCCTTCCAGGCAATCCTGCGCGCGGCCGAGCGATCCTACCAACCCTAAGGCCTTTACTTCCTGGCCAATCCTGTTTTAATCGCACCAGCAAAGCGACAAACAGGGAGCAGTCAATGCGCCAGATCGTACTGGACACCGAAACCACCGGTCTTGACCCCGAGCAGGGCCACCGCGTCATCGAGATCGGCTGCGTGGAATTGGTCAACCGCCGGCTTACCGGCAATCACCTGCATCTATATATCAACCCCGAGCGCGAAGTGGAGGCGGGTGCCCTGGAGGTGCATGGCATCACCAATGAGTTCCTCGCCGACAAGCCGGTGTTTGCCGCCGTGGCCAAGATATTCGTGGACTTCGTGGCGGGCGCGGAGCTGATCATTCACAACGCGCCTTTCGACGTGGGCTTTCTCAATCACGAACTGGCGGCGCTGGATCAGGGCTTCGCCGCCATCGACAGTTACTGCGCGATTCTCGATACCTTGGCGATGGCGCGCAAGAAGCATCCTGGTCAGAAAAACAATCTTGATGCACTCTGCAAGCGCTACGGGGTGGACAATACCCAGCGTGAACTCCATGGCGCCTTGCTGGATGCGGAAATTCTCGCCGATGTCTACCTGATGATGACTGGCGGCCAATCAAGCCTGGGGCTGGGCTATGATGGAGCGGAGGAGCATGGCGGAGCACAGGAGGTGTTGCGGCTTCCCGCCAATCGCAAGCCCTTGCGGGTGATCCGTGCCAGCGCGGAGGAACTTGGCGTGCATGAAGCGCGCCTCGCCGACATCGACAAACGCAGCGACAATGGCTGCCTCTGGCTAAAACCCCTGTAGGAGCGAGCCCTGCGCGACAAGCCCGGTCGCCTGCAGGGCAGGCTCCTAAAGGGTGTGGCTTGGTCGTCTGTGGGGTGAAATTTCAATAAATGAACAAGGAGCATAATCAGTGACGGAATTCTTTGCCGAGTACGGTCTTTTCCTCGCCAAAACCCTGACCTTCGTGGTGGCCGTGATCCTGATCATGGGCGCGGTGGTCGCCAATGCCCAGAAAGCCAAGAAAATGGAAAAGGGCAGCCTCACAATCAGCCATTTGAACAAGGAATTGGATAGTCTCAGGACTGAAATCAAGCGTGTGGTTCTTGATCGAGAGGTTTTTAAACTGGAGGCCAAGGCCGAGCGCCGGCTGCGCAAGCTGGAAGCCAAGGCCAGGCGCGCCGGTAATGCGGATGATGGCGACAAGCGCCGAGTTTACGTGATTGACTTTGAAGGCGACATCAAGGCCACTGAAGTAGAGAACATGCGTCGCGCCATCACCTCGGTACTGTCGGTGGCGCGGCCTGGCGTGGATGAAGTGTTGTTGCGGCTGGAAAGTACTGGCGGCATGGTGCATGCCTATGGTCTCGCGGCCTCGCAGTTGCAACGTATCCGCAAACAAGGGATTGCCTTGACCATCAGCGTTGACAAAGTGGCCGCCAGCGGCGGCTATATGATGGCCTGCCTGGGCGACAGAATTCTGGCGGCGCCCTTTGCGATACTGGGTTCAGTGGGGGTGCTGATGCAGATGCCGAATTTTTATCGGCTGCTGCAAGACAACAAGGTTGATTATGAAATGATCACCGCCGGTGAATACAAGCGCACCCTTACCATGTTTGGAGAGAACACCGAGCGTGGACGCGCCAAGATGAAGCAGGACATCGAGGAAGCCCACACCTTGTTCAAGGACTTCATCCGCGAGGCGCGGCCGGGATTGGATGTTGATCAGATTGCCACCGGCGAGACCTGGTTCGGGACCCGCGCGCTGGAGTTGAAACTGATTGACGAGCTCATGACCAGCGATGAATACATGATTGCCGCTGCCGAGCAGGCGGATGTTTTCTCCGTGGTCTACAAGCACAAGAAGAATCTCAGCGAGAAGCTCGGTTCGCTGATGGAAAATTCCGCCGCCAATGCGGTGGGCAACTGGATACAAAAAGCCTCGCGGCTGAAATATTTCAGCTGACCACCCCATGTAGGAGCCTGCCCTGCAGGCGACCAGTTTGTCGCGAGCAGGGCTCGCTCCTACAGTGTTAGAGGGCGCGGCGGCGGAACAGAGGTTGGGGTTGCTCGATGGTGCTTTGGTAGCTGTCGGCGAAGTCGTGGAAACCCGCCAGGGCATCTTCCAGTTTCACGCAGTCCGCCAGATCGAAGCTGGTAAAGCCACAGCGCTTCATATAGAACAACTGGTCACGCAACACGTCACCAATGGCGCGGATCTCTCCCTGATAGCCATAGTGCTGCTTCAGTACCGCAGCCGAGGAGTAGGCGCGGCCGTCCGCGAACTTGGGAAAGTGCAGGGCCACCAGCGGTGTTTCCGTCAGGTGTGCGCCGATCATGTCCGGATGCTGGTCGGCATCCAGCCACACCGCCACGGTCTTGCCGGCGCTGTTGAAGGACTGGCGCTGTGCCAGCCACAATTCCGCCGGCAGCAACAAGTGGGAAGCTTCCAGCGCCAACGCCTGCTCCAGGCTGCTGTCGCGTTCAACGATGATCCAGGGGTTGTGCACCACCTGTGCGTCCTTAATCAGCCTTGGCATAAACGCGCTCCTTGAATGGGTCCATTCCAATACGGTTGTAAGTTTCGATGAAGCGTTCGCCGTCACTGCGCTGTTCCAGATAGACCTGGATGATTTTCTCCACCACTTCCGGCATTTCCTCCTGGGCAAAGGAGGGGCCCATGACCTTGCCGATGGCGGCATCACGGCCGTCGTTGCCACCCAGGGTCACCTGGTAGAACTCGGCGCCTTTCTTGTCCACCCCGAGAATGCCGATATTGCCAACGTGGTGATGACCACAGGCATTCATGCAGCCGGAAATGTTGAGGCTGATCTCGCCGATCTGCTTGAGGCGGTCAAAGTCGTCGAAGCGGCGTTGGATGGCCTCGGCGATGGGAATCGATTTGGCGTTGGCCAGGGAGCAGAAATCGCCGCCGGGGCAACTGATGATGTCGTTGAGCAGCCCGGTGTAGGGCGTGGCCAGGGATTCTGTCCGCAGCGCCTTGAACAGGCTGTACAGATCCTGCAGTGGCACATCGGCCATCACCAGATTCTGTTCGTGGGTCACCCGCACCTCGCCGAAGCTGTAGCGGTCGGCGAGGTCGGCGATGAAATCCATCTGGATATCACTGACGTCACCTGGGGCCATGCCGGTTTCCTTCAGGCACAGGGTGACGATGCGATAGCCAGGCACGCGATGGGCATGGACGTTGCGCTCAACCCAGTGATTGAACAGCAGGTCGCTGGCCATGGCCTGGTCGAAACTGGCGTCCTGGTCTGGCAGGGTGGCATAGGCCGGGTCGGTGAAGAATGACTTGCATCGCGCGACTTCTTCCGTGGTGAGAGTCGAGGGGCCGCCTTTCAGGAACGACCATTCTTTTTCCACCAGGTCGCGGAACACATCGGGGCTCAGTTCCTTCACCTGAATCTTGATGCGGGCCTTGTACTTGTTGTCACGACGGCCGCCCTGGTTGTAGACGCGCAGAATGGCGTCCAGATAGCTCAGCAGATGCTGCCAGGGCAGGAACTCACGGATCACCGCGCCCAGCATGGGGGTGCGGCCGAGACCACCGCCCACCAGCACCTGAAAGCCCAGTTCGCCCGCGGCGTTTTTCAGCATGTAGAGGCCGATGTCGTGCACCTGGGTGGCAGCCTGGTCACGCTGGGTGCCGCACACGGCAATCTTGAACTTGCGTGGCAGGAAGGCGAATTCCGGATGGAAGGTGGACCATTGACGGATGATTTCGCACCAGGGGCGGGCGTCCTCGATTTCATCGGGGTCGACGCCGGCGAATTGATCAGTGGTGGTATTGCGGATGCAGTTGCCGCTGGTCTGGATGGCATGCATGCTGACTTCAGCAAGCTCCGCCAGGATGCCCGGCACTTCTTCCAGCTTGGGCCAGTTGAACTGGATGTTCTGGCGGGTGGAGAAGTGACCGTAGCCCTTGTCGTAGTCGCGGGCGATGGAGGCCAGTTTGCGTAGCTGTTGGCTGTTGAGCATGCCATAGGGAATGGCGATGCGCAGCATGGGGGCCAGGCGTTGCACATAGAGGCCGTTTTGCAGGCGCAGGGGACGGAACTGGTCTTCGCTCAGGTCGCCTGCCAGGAAGCGGCGAGTCTGGTCGCGGAACTGAGCGACGCGGTCGGCCAGCATCTGGTGATCGTATTGGTCGTACACGTACATAATCGCTTGTACTCGCTGGTTCGGCAGGATTTGCTGTGCGCTTGCCATAAAACCCTGTTTTGCGTGGGGTTTTGGCGGGGGCGGGGCCCTGCATGCGGAAAATCGAGGGGGCGGATTATAACATTGATGGGCGGCGATTGACCACGCCTCCCCCTGTAGGAGCGAGCCCTGCTCGCGACAAGTTCAGGTCGCCTGCAGGGCAGGCTCCTACAGGAGGGGGTGCGGTTTACTTGGTTTCGTTGGCGGGAAAGGGTAAAATCCCCGGCTGACCTTACCAACCTCAGCAACGAGTCAGATTCCCATGAGCGAGCAAAGCCCCAACAACCAGTTCAACGAAGCCGACAGCAAAGCCGATGCGGTAGCCGCCGTGGCCTTGATTCTGATTGCGGTGGCAACCTTGGTCCACTTTGTTACCGGTTGACAGGGTAGGCTGGGGCAAGCTTGATCCGCCGCGAGGGCGCTGCCTGGCGCTGAGGCCCCTGGCTTCTAGCCCAGCACCACCTTCACCACCAGTATCAAACTGAGCACAAAGACCACGGTGAACAGCACGCCGGCCATCACGTAGGGGCCGAAGCGGCCATTTTCCAGGTCCTGGAAGTCGCGCTCGCGGTTTTTGTGGCTCTGCACCCCGAAGCTGGCCTGGATGACGCTGATCACTGCCCGCCAGAAAGAGGTCTTGGCGGTGTCGGGTTGGTGCTTTGGAGGGTCTTGCTGATCCACTGCCATCTCCCACGGCGTAACGAGGCCACGATTATACACTCACGCGCCCTCTTGTAGGAGCGAACCCTGCTCGTCAGGTTCAGGTCGCCTGCAAGGCAGGCTACTACAGTGGTAGAATGGGTGCATCTTTCAACACAGGCGATTCCGACATGATTGAAATTACCGAAACCGGCCAAACCTATCTGCGTGACTTGCTCGACAAGCAGAACTGCGAGGGCATCGCCATTCGCGTGTTCGTGTTGGACGGCGGCACCCCCAAGGCGGAAACATGTATTGCCTTCTGCCGCCCTGGCGAGGAGGAAGCCGAAGATCAGATCAAGGAGTTCACTGGTTTTCGCGCTTTCATCGACAAGAAAAGCATTCCCTACCTGGATGAGGCAGTGGTGGATTTCGCCAAGGACAGCATGGGCGGGCAACTTACCATTCGCGCGCCGAATTCACGCATGCCGAAAATCACGGATGACAGCTCCCTGGAGGATCGCGTCAACTACATTCTCTACAATCAGATCAATCCCGGCCTGGCCTCTCATGGCGGTCACGTCAGCCTGGTGGACCTGACCGAGGACAACGTGGTGGTGTTACGCTTTGGTGGCGGCTGTCAGGGATGTGGCATGGTCGATGCCACTTTAAAAGATGGAGTGGAAAAGACCCTGAAGGAACAGTTGCCCCAGATTACCGCGGTGCGGGACGTCACCGACCACAGCATCCAGGATAATGCTTACTATAAATAACACCATGGCGCCACTGTAGAAGCCTGCTTTGCAGTCGGCCAGGACTTGTCCTGAGCAAGGCTTGCTCTACAGTGGATTGAAAGGGATGAATATGACAGCAGGTTCCGATTTCGCCATCATCGGCGGCAGTGGCCTTTACAGCCTCACTGGCGATGAAGACTTGCGGGTCGAGCTGATCCAAACCCCCTGGGCCGAGAACCCCATTGTCGTTCATCTGGAAGCGACTCCAGCCGGTCCGGTGTGGTTCCTGCCGCGTCATGGCAAATCCCATAATGTGCCTCCCCATAAAATCAACTACCGCGCCAATCTGTGGGCGCTGCGGGAGGTGGGGGCCACCAAGGTCATTGCCGTCAATGCCGTTGGTGGTATCAGCGAAACCATGCAGCCAAGTCAAATGGTGGTGCCGGACCAATTGATTGACTATACCTGGGGTCGTGAACACACCTATTTTGATGGCCTCACCTCGCTCGACAACCACATCGACTTCACCCATCCCTATGATCACGCGCTAGGCAAGGCGCTTATGGCAGCTTGTGTGGCGGAAGGGTTGCCAGTGGTGGGATCGGCGGTCTATGGCTGTACCCAGGGGCCCCGGCTCGAAACCGCGGCGGAAGTGCGCAAGTTGGCTCGGGATGGTTGTGACATTGTTGGCATGACAGGCATGCCGGAAGCGGCCCTTGCGCGGGAACTGGGATTGGATTATGCCTGTCTGGCGCTGGTGGTGAATCGCGCCGCCGGCCTCGGTGCCGACCTGATCACTGTAGACCAGATAGAGGCTGTGCTGTTGCATGGCGTCAGCGATGTCCGCAGAGTCCTTCAACGCTTCCTGTCCCTGTAGGAGCGAGCTCTGCCTGCGACAAGCCCAAGGCCACCCGCTGCTTATGCATGGACTTGACCCTATATCCGGTCTACTATGGCAATTGCGAGCCTTCAAGAGGAGGGTTGTAGGGCAATGCTGAAAGGACTGACATGGGCGCTGTTGATAGCGTTATTGGCAGCAGGGACAGTGTATGAGGCACGTACTTCCCAGTTGCAGGCGGCATTCTTTTCCCAATACGCGGCAAGCCTGACCTATGAAATGGCGCCAGGCCCCACCAATGCCATCCTCTATCCCACTGATGGGCCATACAACCAACGTCTCGGCTATACCCGGCTGTCTCGCCTATTCCATCAATTGCCATATCAGGGTTATGAAATCAGCCAGCAAGCGCGTTTTTCAATGCCGCTGCTGCGCCATGTGGACTGGGGCGGAAATCCACCGTACAAGGGAAAAAGTCAGGCAGGACTGAGCTTGTTGGACAGATCCGGGGAGGTTATTCATGCCAGTCGGCATCCTACCCGCACATTCCAAAGCTTCGATGAAATTCCGTCATTAGTGGTCGATACCTTGTTGTTCATCGAAAATCGGGAATTGCTGGATGACACCTATCCCATGCGTAATCCTGCCGTGGAATGGCGTCGATTGGGCAAGGCCATCAGTGCCCATTTACGGGAGATGTTTGAACCCGGCCAGGATACCGCTGGCGCCAGCACTCTGGCCACACAACTGGAAAAGTACCGCTATTCCCCCGCTGGCCTCACTTCCAATGCCGGCGAAAAGCTGAGTCAGATGTTGTCGGCTACCGTGCGTGCCTATCAGGATGGGCCTGATACTTCCCGCGTCCGACGCCAAATCGTGCGTGATTACCTTAACAGTACACCGTTGGCGGCCAGGGCTGGTTTCGGAGAAGTCCATGGCATAGGAGAGGGGCTTTGGGCCTGGTTTGATCTTGATGCACGTGAAGTCAGTGCCTTGTTGCATCAATACCCGACTGAATTGAGTCTCGAACAAGCCAGGGCCTACAAGGCAGTGCTGAGCCTGATTCTGTCTCAACGTCGCCCCTCTCATTTTCTGCTGGCAGGGCGCGAAGAACTGGCACGGCTTACCGACAGCTATCTGCGGGTGCTGACTCATGCCGGTGTCATTGACGCTCGCCTGCGTGACATGGCGCTGTCGCAGCCTCTGAGTTTCCGTGAGGGAGCACCTCCAATCAGCACACCGGCCTTCACGGTGCAGAAGGCGGTGAACAGCAGTCGCACGGAATTATTGTCACTACTGCGTTTAAACAGTCTTTATGAACTGGAACGTATGGACCTCAGCGTCCGCACCACCATTGCCAGCGATGTGCAGCGACGGGTGGAAGAAACCCTCAGTCAGGTGGTGAATCCAGAGCAGGCAAGGGCCATGGGACTTCTTGGTGAGCGCCTGCTGCATGCGGAACAACTTGATGCTGTGCGCTTCAGCGTAGTGTTGTATGAAACCACCCCTACTGGCAACAAGCTGCGGGTCAAGGCCGACAATCTCAATCAGCCATTTGACTTGAACGATGGCTCCAAGTTAGACCTTGGCTCTACCGCGAAATTGCGTACCTTGATTACGTACCTGGAAGTGGTACAGAGCCTTTACCAACGCTACCGTGATATTGCCAGTCAGGCAGATTCGCTGCCGGCAAATCTGTCCAATGACCCCTTGCGCCAGTGGGCAATTACCCTGTTGCGCGAACGTCCGGATATTACCCTGGAAGAGATGCTGAGGGCGGCGATGCGGCGTGAATACTCCGCCAACCCCAATGAAGTGTTCTTTACCGCTGGAGGCCAGCACCGCTTTGGAAACTTTGAGCGCAATGACAACAGTCGGGTCATGAGTGTGAATGAAGCTTTCAATCGTTCGGTCAATTTAGTGTTCGTGCGTATGATGCGCGATATAACCCGCTATTACATCAATGAGACGCCAGAGAGCGACGAGTTGTTGCAAGATCCCGGCAATCCTCTTCGACAGGACTATCTGCATCGTTTTGCCGACAAGGAGGGCAGGGAGTACCTGCAACGTTTCTACAACACCTATCGGGGAATGAGTCAGGAGCAAATTCTGGCGACGCTGGCCCGGCGCACCCGCGCCGTGCCATATCGGCTTGCCACTGCCTTCCGGGCGGTGATGCCGGAGGCCGGTCTGGAAGAAATGACAGCCTTCATGCATGCCCGCCTGGGTGAAGAACTCCCCGCGCCGGAGGAACTGGCAACTCTCTACCAGCGTTATGGTCGCGACCGCTACAACAGCAACGATCGTGCCTATCTGGCGGGAGTACACCCACTGGAGCTATGGTTGGTGGAGCAACTGCTGGGTAAGCCCAACACTTCTTATGCCACATTGGTGCGCGATGGCGCCGAGGCTCGCCAGGAAGCCTATGCCTGGTTGTTCAACACCCGCAACAGCAATCGTCAGCAGCAACGTATCCGCATGTTGGTAGAGGAAGACGCCTATCTGGCGATTCACCAACAGTGGCAGCGCCTGGGTTATCCATTCCCCAGCCTGGTGCCGTCCTATGCCACCTCCCTGGGGGTTTCCGCCGATAGGCCGAGTGCGCTGGCGGAGCTGATGGGCATCATCGTCAACGACGGACTCAGAATACCTACTACACAGATTGAGAGTCTGCATTTTGCCGAAGGAACGCCCTATGAAACCTTGCTGGTGGAGACTCCCAAGGTGGGTGAGCAGGTCCTGT
>JBJHAY010000019.1:0-19501 GCA_050485205.1 Gammaproteobacteria bacterium | reverse complement strand
CCTTGGTATTGCGTTCGACGCTGGCTTCGCGACTGCTCATGGTGATGTCCGTAGGCAGGATGGAAAGCGCGCGATTATAACAGAGAACGCCCCCGCACAGCCCTTACAATCATTGAACTCCCCGCCCTGCTGTTAAATAAAATAATCCCAAATGGTGGTTTTCAGGTGCATAATTCGTCTACTTATTAACCCACCGACTGATTGAGTTGCGGGGTTGATGGTAATGGCGGCAACATAAGACCGCCTGACTGCACGGCGTCCAGGACCCAGGGGCTTGCTCACCAAGCAATGGGAACCACTGGCGAGCGCCATGCGGTGGAAATAACGATGTATGTCACGGGGGGATGATGGGATCACGGGTCAGACCGGGAAGCAACTATTCCCAGGATATGATGGGCAGCCTGCTGGATAGCTTCCTGTCATGCAAGGCCATGCTCTCCAGAGTCGTGGGCCGCATGGTGAGGCCGGATGAAATCGAAGACATCGTCCAGGAGACCTTCGTCCTGTCCTACGCAGCCTGCCGCACGCAGCACATAGACAATCCCAAGGCATTCATGCTGAGGGTTGCCAGAAACATCGCCCTCGATCAATTGAAAAAAGCGGATCGCCGCCTCAACTGTTCCCTGGAAGATCTGGATGAGGATGAATTGCTCTCGCAACTGGAGTTCACTGAATTGCGTTACCAGTCCGAAGAACGCTTCCTGGCATTCTGCAGGGCTGTGGCAACACTGCCGGTGAATTGTCGGCGATCTTTTATTCTCAAGAAAGTCTATGGACTCAGCCTGAGCGAAATCAGTGAACATCTGGATATCAGCAAAAGCACTGTGGAAAAGCAAATTGCCAAAGGGATGTTGATGGTCGTGAAGTACATGAAAAAACACGGCATGGCCGAGCCATTGACCGGCAATGAACAGGCGCTGTCGATAGCCGAGGTAAGCAACCTTGAGTAAGGTCATTCAATTGCGCCCCACGGCAGCGGCCCGGGACGACATGGAAGAGCAGGCCTGTCTATGGCTGGTGCGCCTGGATGAAGGCCTTGATGAGGCCGGCATGGCGCGCTTGCGCGCATGGCTTGAGGACCACCCCAGCCATGCCGGAATCCTCCTGGAGATGGCATCCATGTGGGACCAGAGCGAGGTGCTGTCTGAGCTTTCCGATGTCTTCCCCTTGCAGGATTATGTCAAACCGGCATCCGCCCGGATGGCGTGGAATTGGCATTACGCCGGCGCCTTTGCCTGCGTGCTGGCATTGGCAGTAGTGCTACTGTTGCAATTCCCAGGGCTGTCTGATGACAGAGCATCCATGGTGACCGTGGCCCAGGACGAACATGGCACTTTGATTGGCGAGACACGCAGCATCACCCTGCCGGATGGATCTGAGATCCACCTCAATACAGACACCCGCTTGCGAGTATCCTATGGCAATAGCAGTCGTGACATCTATCTGAGTCATGGTGAAAGTCATTTCTCGGTTACCAAAGATCCCAGCCGTCCGTTCCGGGTCCATGCCGGCCTGGGTGTCGTCGAGGCTGTCGGCACCGCCTTCACTGTTCAACATCTGGCGGCGGAGGCCGTGGAGGTCACGGTGTTCGAGGGTGAAGTCAACCTCAGCCAACGGCTCCCGGTACGCTCGCCAAATCCAACTGGCGTCGCCCCTAATGCTGGCGAACAGCAGGCAACGCTGTCACTGACTGCTGGGCAAACCGCAAGGCTTGAGTCCAGCAATGACACCATCCTCAAACGCACCATGGATGCCAGTGAGCTGCAAAGCAAACAGGCATGGCGCCATGGCATGTTGCTGTTTCACGGCAACTCTCTGGAACATGTCATCAACGAGTTCAGCCGCTATACCGAAACCAGATTCGAGATCGAGGACTCAGCCAGGGATATAGAAGTGATGGGCTTTTTTGCCACCGATAATATCGACGGTATGCTGCGCACCATGAGGGAAACCTTCGATGTTGCCGTGGAAACCAGGGAGGATGGATCGATATTTCTCAGCAAGCCATAGCGGCATTCACCGCAATGCACGATCGATAACCGACAGGCATCCATGAGCCAAGGCTGCATCAAATCCCTGTTCAAGCGCCGCCAAATGGCATCAAGGGATTTTATCGGCCGCACACTTCTCTCAACTCTGATGCTCGTGAGCACCGGCAACACTCGCGGCGCCGAGGAAGTCATCAACTTCAACATTCCTGAACAGGCCATTGGCACCGCATTGCTGGAGTTTGCCCAGCAAAGCCGCATGTCGATTCTGTTCCCAGGCGGCATGTTCAACGGCATCAGGGCCAACCAGCTTAACGGTGTACACGATCTGGCCGATGCCCTGGACATCCTCCTTCGGGGCACCGGCATCACGTTCACCATCATTTCCCAGGATCGTCAGGTAATCGTACGCCTGGGTGAAACCGCGGCTATCTCAGAGTCAGAACAGGTTCTGCTCTCGGAAGCGGAAACATCAGACGGGCAGGTACCAGTAGCGCTTCAGGAATCCACACTCCTATCTTCCCAACAACCTCGTTCGCGCAGAACCCGCACCAATATCGTGGAAGAAATCAATATTACCGGCTCTCGCATCCGCCAGAGCAGCGGCATGACCACTGCTGTCCCGGTCACGGTGGTCAATCGTGAAGAACTACGAGGATTCGCCCCTGCTTCAACCATCGCAGAACAGTTGGACACTTTGCCACAATTCTTTCAGACGCAGACAGCGCAGCGGGGTGGCACCACCTTTCTTGATGCCTCAGGCAGTTTTTTGAATCTGCGGGGCATGGGTAGCCGCCGTACCCTGGTGTTGTTTGATGGCTCCCGCACAGTACCCGCGGATCGACAGGGAGCGGTCAATGTCGACAACTTTCCCACTGCATTGATTTCGACTGTAGATGTAGTGACTGGCGGAGCCTCTGCGGCGTATGGCGCCGACGCCCTTGCAGGCGTGGTGAATTTTGTCATCGACCGGGAGTTCGAGGGCGTCAGAAGCTATCTGGGAACCGGTATCACTGAAATGGGCGATGGTGCAAATCGCCAATTCTCAGTTGCCGCCGGCAAGCAACTGGACCAGGACACCCATTTGATCGCCTCGGCAGAGATGAGAAACATCAATCAGATCTACCGCACTCCACAAAGCCTGGGAAATTGGAACAGCATTGGCTGGGTCACCAACCCCGAATGGTTCCCGGGAGCACCTGTCGGCATTCCACAGCGGCTGACATTACCTAATGTACATTCCACCATGCACACCCCGGCTGGAATGATCAATCAGCCCGGATTCAGTCTTGACCGCCATACCTTTACTGAAGATGGCAGCTCGGTGCGTCCATTCATTCAGGGTGATGTCTACTCATGGCAAAACCCCGGCGCCACCAATACTCAGTCTGGCGGCGGCGAGGCACACAACGCCGAGAGAGCGTTCGATGGCGGCCCCTCCGGGAACGAAGTTGAACAGCACTCCACTTTTTTCGGCATCAAGCATGACCTCAACTCCGACCTCAGCATCTATGGGCAAGCCATGTATGGCAAGACCGCATCCAATACCAGGGGCGTCAGGGGCAATCCGCATTTGCAGGACAGCTGGCACGGTACCATCTACGTCGACAATCCCTTCCTGCCAGACGAAGTCAGACAGGCCATGATCGCGGAAGGCCTGGAGTCATTCCGCTTCGACAAACTGGGCCAGTTGCGCGGCCCACAATACAACAACTGGGTTGATGAGCGAGATACCAGCGATACCAGCCGCATGTGGTCATTCAGTAGCGGATTCAATCTGCGACTGCATGACATGGATTTACGGGGGAGCATGCAGCGGGGTAAGTCCAGAGTTAGATCTGAGGGCTTCAACATGCAGCGCATCGACAAATTGTTTCTGGCCCTGGACGCGGTGCGCGATCCTGAAACTGGAGCCATCGTCTGTAATGTGCAGCTCTACAACCCAAGCCCGGAGCAATTGGCTGCTTCAGTGGAGGGCAAACTGTTTCTCACCACCAGTCCCTCGGTATATACCTTGGTTGACTCTCCGATCGGCCCCGACAATGTGATTCGCGATTGCTCTCCTCTCAACCCTTTCGGTCATGGCAACGCCTCTCGCCAGGCCGCCGAATACATAGGCCAGGACAAGCGCGACAATCGAAGGCTGAATCAGGATTTCGCTGAACTATTGATGTCTGGCAAGCTGCATGAGGGGTTCGGCGCTGGCGCGCTTGATTTTGCGCTTGGACTCACCTACCGCAATGAACACTTCGGACAGTACAGCACGCCGGCAGAGCTCGAAAGAGAGCCAGGGATAGCCCCAGAGCTGGGAATACGTGGTATTGCTCCAGGCATCTTTGGTGCCAGCCGGGGCTTGGTGCAGTTCTCCAACAATGACAGCAGAACTGGTGCCTTTCATGTGACCGAGGCGTTTTCTGAACTTAACATTCCTGTTATCGAGTCATCATCGCAGGAGCGTTTTCTGGCCACCAATCTGGCTTACAGAAGCTCCCGCTATTCATCAAGCGGACAGATCAACAGTTGGAAAATGGGCATCGACATCGGCCTGGACCCAAGATTGCGCTTTCGACTTACCAGATCCCGTGATGTGCGGGAACCAACTTTCTCGGAGCAGTTCGTGACGGTTGGCGGCGGAGGCACTTTGATCGACCCGCAGCTGGACAACGCCTCTGTCACTACCACCGTACAATCGGGGGGAAACACCTCGCTGGCGCCGGAGCAAGCCAATACCACTACCGCCGGCCTGGTATTCCAACCCGTTCCAGGCAGCTTCCTCGATGGCTTTTCCATGGCGCTGGACTGGTATGACATTGACTTGTTCGGAGCCATCGGCTCACTCGGAGCCCAACGCCTGGTGGATGAATGCCATTACCACAACATCTACTGCGACTTGATCACCCGTGACCCCAAAACCCAGATCATCCAACGTGTGATCAACTCAAACCTCAATGTCGCCGCGGCCCGCACTTGGGGGGTGGACCTGGAAGTGCAGTATGCGGCACTGCCCAATCTGTTTCAGGGTCAGACTGAAGCACTCAATCTACGTCTGCTGGCGGGTTATCTGGGGGAAAACTCCACCACGCCGTTGTCAGGCTCCAGGCAAGACGCTGCCGGCGGCCTCAATCGCCCACGGTTGACCGCCATATTCATGGCAAATTATCAGGCTGGCCCCTATGGCCTCAGGATCCAACAGCGTTACTATGACAGTACCTTGGTGAATGTGAATTGGCGGGAAGGGGTGGATGTTGACCGCAACACCATCGCCTCACAGTCTGTGACCAATCTAGGTCTGAGCTATGCTGGCAACCTGGCCCGTGGTGGCGAATGGCGCCTGAACCTGGATATCAATAATCTCTTCGATCGCGATCCACCCATCGTCCCCAGCATCTCCCAGCGCGGAGGTTCGCAGGCAGTGAGCAATAACTTCGACGTATTCGGCAGACGCTACCTGCTTGGGCTCAGCCTTGGATTCTGAGCCTTTGCGCAAGCGCAGCAATGGTGGGCCCTCCATGGCCCGATGTTGGCGCGAAATCGAAACCTGATCACAAGTTTCAATCCAACCCTGGTCATTCTGGCATGGTGAAGGTAATGTTCCGCTTGGGCGCGGCGCCTACCTTGATGGTGGCGACTTCCCTGACTTCTTTGATATCGATTACGGTCACGTCGTCACTGCCACCATTGGCGGCATAGGCAAAACGGCTGTCGGGGCTGAAGGTGATCCAATCGGGATGATCACCGGCCCTGACCCCGCCGATATATTCCAGATCAGGCAGGCTGTAGCCATAGACAAAGCCATTCAACCTGCTGCAGATCCATACCGAGCTACCATCCGGTGCCACACCGATGCCATGGGCTGGGGCGCGGTTATAGGTGCCTTCTGGCACTCGCTCCGAGACCGGCACTTCCGGCAATTCGATGCGGGCAATCTCCCGCTGAGAGGCGAAGTCAACCACGGTGAAACCATGGAAATCCGACAGTTGTACATAGATATTCTTGGTGGAGCCGTCGGCATGGGTGTCGAAGGCGATGGGCCTGACCCCATCCATGAAGTCTTCTCCCGGTGTTTGCTGGGGAGGATAGAGTGCGAATACCAATTGCTCGGTTTCAACATCATAGACTGGCATATTATTGTCGCCACCAAAGGTTCCGGCGACGATATGGCGCCCATCGGGACTGACATAGACGTTGTGCACCCTGGACCCGGTATCAATGTGCCTGACATTTTCCAGCCTCTCGGTATCGATTACATCAATGCCGCCATCACCCTGCATGATGCCCACATAGACATAGCGCCCATCCTTGCCAATGCTGATATTGTTGGGGCGTGCGCTCAGCGGAATTTCTGCAATGATGGCCATGGTACTGGTATCCACCACATCCAGGGTCATCTTGGCTTCGCTGCTGAAATAGAGCCGGCGCCCATCAGGTGACGCTGCGGCGCCATGGTTCACGGGAACACCACTGATTTCTCCAACTATCTGTTGGTTGGTGGGATCAATGAGATGAATGATGTCACTGCGCGAGTTGGTTTGCACAATGCGGGGCTGCTGCGCCTCGCTCATATTCGCCGCTTGCAGGGTGGCGGCAGTCAACATGGCGATGGACAGTTTTAGCGCGGGGCTGCTTGTTTTAATTTTCATATTTACTCCCTGATGCCTCATTTGTTTATGATTCAATGCCTATCAAAGTGGTTGACGCCCATAATGGCGAGTCAGGTAATCAGTCACCACTTCTTGTTCATCCGGTGCCAGTTCAGCGCCGTTTTCCACCATGCTGGCTACCATTGCAAACCACTGGGCGCGGTTCCAGTAGCCTTTGTAGGCTTCAAGACCGGCCAAATCATGACATTTGGTACAAGCCGTTGCCACCAGCTCCCGGCCTTCGCTTACCGGCAGCTCCACGCCTGGCTCGGCGGGTCGGCCCATCGGGCGGCCGCTTGCAGCCACGGACGGCTCCTCCGCGGCCAGGGGGGCCATGAGCAGCAGTAAGGCACAGAGCCCTGGGGGAATCAAGTGAAACTTCATTAGTGGATTCTCCATCTTTTCCGATTCACCTGGCCAGTCCCTGACTGGCCAGGCTCGGCATCATGCCGATCATCAGAAATTATAACGAACACCTAGGGTGTAATTTCTCCCCATGTTGCCATAGATGTTGTTCAAGCCCATAACGTCACCGGGATTGCGATCAAAAATGTTATTGATCGCCCCATAGACGTTGTATGAGCCAGCCTGGGATTCGAAATTATAGCTGATCCTAAGATTCGACAAGGACTGGGAAGCAATGCGGTTATTGTCCACATCAATGCCTGTGACCCAGTAAACATCCTGAACCGCCGCGCTGCGCCACCGTTCGGACCAGGCAACAGTCAGCGGGCCGCGCATGTAGGTGGCATTGAGCACCACATTCCAGGGAGCGAAATCACCGAGGCCGGCTCTCTCAAGTTTATCGGCTTGATAAGGCGTAATCGAAGATTCGAACAAGTGAGACCCTATCATGCGCAGACTCAATCGCTCATCACCTCCGAAGATTTCAACAGGGGTCCGGTAGCCCAACTCTATATCCGCACCTCGGGTACGGAATTCATCCAAATTGATGAATACGTTGCGTACAACCTGAACTCTGCCATCGACGCCGCGAATGATTTGGTTACAAAACGCACCAATTCGATAACATTCCACCATGATATTGGTAATGCCGATCTGATTAATCGCATCTGAAATCCTGATATCAAAATAATCAATCGAGGCTGAAAACCCCTCAAGCCAGGATGGTTGATAGACAAAACCATAGGTGATCGCATCCGAAAACTCTGGATTCACATCAGGGTTACCTCCGACATGCACACTGACTGTGTATTGTTCGTCACCGAAATCCGGATCAATGACAGTTCCTCCACCCGTGGTCGCATTGAAGCGCTCATTAAGGTTCGCGGCTCGGATATCCCTTGATCGTGTCAGACGAAAGCGCAAGTCTGGCATTATTTGCCAATCACCTCCCGCTTTCCATGCCCATACCGAACCGCTACCCTCATATTCGGCAAAGCGCACTGCAAGACTCACATCGAACCCTTCCCCGAAGCTACTATCTCGCAGCACCGGCACCAAGGTCTCCATGAAGGCTTCCTTCACGTCATAGCCTCCGCCGATAGATGGAGCGTTGGTGAAAGCCATGATATTGTTTCCTTCGATACCCGGTGGCAACCCGAAATATATTCTATTTCCATTATCATCCAGAGGAGTACGCAAATGCCCATCAGGCGGCACTGGTATTGGAGATCCTATAGGGTCGCCACCGATCTGGAACACATCTTCCTTTCGATACCCTAAACCAGCTGCCATTGAAATGGGTCCAGCACCCCAACCTTGATGGATATCACCATTGACGACGATTTCGGCCACGTGCTGGGTCACTGAGCTATCGACCCACATGAAGTCATTGAAATACCTTGCCACCTGTTCCGCTTGATTGCCTTGCCCAAAAACGTTGTAAGGAATACAGCCATCATCCGGAAGCGTCAGCGTGGAACGACAAACGATTTCTCCGGTTGTCGGATGAAATACAGCTTCCATGGCTCGATAAGTGCGATCTCTCCGATTGGACTGCACTACCACATTGCGGTCACCAACACCATATTGGTAATAGGAATCATACCGCCAGTTACCCACTGTACCGCTAAGTGCTGCCGTGTATGATACTGATTTTCCAGACGTAACTGCGGCTCCAAGACCTGCGTTGTTGAGTGGGTCATCGTGCGGCAATATTTTGTGCATCTGGAATGAAGTAATGCCAGCCTCTTGCATACGCTGACTTATCAAAGGGTGCAAATATGCATTATCATCATAGATGGTAATTCTGTCCCGTGTGCCAAGCCAAGAATATCCTCCTCGTTGGTTGGCAATTTCGTTACGTCCGGTAATCATTTGCAATGAAAGAACCGTATCTGCATTGAGATCAAATTTTACATGACCAAGGAAGCTGCTTCTTTCCTGAGAAGCCTGCACTACATTTCGATACGCAATGTGGTCACAGCTTCCTTGTTTATCACTCATCATGTTGCCGGCGATTATGCCATTGGGGTTAGCATTTGAAACATTCCTCAAACCCGCCATGGCCGCCCCATCCAGCAATTCACCTGGGTAATAGGTTGCCGGTGTGCCATCGCTGAGAAAATGAGTGCCGGCCAATGGCCCGTGAGTTATAAGGCCACCAAATGTCGCATTTCTTGCACATACATTTTCCCGTCTTACTCTCTGCGGCGTTTGATTTGGCACACCTCGAACATCTCCGAAATTTATCGTGCCCCAGTTTTTGAACCAGTCACGTTTTGAATAATCAGGCACACCACCTGCTCTGAACCAGTCACCTCCCATCACTACATGGATACGATCTCCCATGGCAAAACCACCTGCTAGTGACGCACGATAATTTTCCCCATCCCCAATATGGTTGATGCCGCCCTGCCCCATTGCATCGAACCCAACGAAATTTGTATCCAGAATAAAATTACTCACTCCAGCAACAGCATCTGAACCATAGGCTGCTGATGCGCCACCTGTCACCACTTCTGTTCTCGAGATTAGCGCCTGAGGGAACTGATTAATATCAACCAATCCCAGGTGATTAGATGGCACTATCCTGCGTCCATCAACCAAAACCAATGTCCTTTGTGCACCTAGACCACGCATATTCAAAACGCTCTGCCCACCAGTGCTGGTCCAAGTGGCTCCACCAGCACCTTCAACAGTCAGGCTGCTCAAAAACTGTGGCAACTGGTCCATTGAGTCCATCAGGCTACCAGGAGAAAGCACCTCCATTTCATCCCTTGTCATTACCGTCACCGGTGTCGGCATTGACATGCCATCCCTGACAATACGGGATCCAGTAATAGAAATTTCTTCAACTTGTTGCTCTTGAGATTGTGCATTGGCATGATTAATCACCATGCCCGCCACCATTCCGCCTATCGCCACGGACAAAATCTTACGCCTGGCACTTTTGTCTTTTTTTCTCATCACGCACCCCCATCTCGCCAGAACTTCCGGCTTTATAATTTCCAGCTTCCCGCATCATGTTGCGCTCCCTCTGTGTGTGAAGACGACCCATCGTTCGTAAAACCGCCAAATTTTTTTCATGCGGGATACTTCCAGCCTTCGAACTCATCTGTCTGATCTGGCGTAAGACAGAGGCACAAGCGCATCGCCACAAGGCATTCGTTCGCTGCTACAATGCCGCCATGCCCAAGGATCCCAGACTCCCTCCCTTCCACACCCGCCTGCTGCGCTGGTTCGACCGCCACGGCCGCAAGCATCTGCCCTGGCAGCAGCAGCGCAGCCCCTACCGGGTATGGGTTTCTGAAATCATGCTGCAACAGACCCAGGTCACCACCGTGATCCCCTACTTCGAGCGCTTCATGACGCGCTTTCCCGACGTCGCGTCGCTGGCCAGAGCCGCCGAGGATGAGGTGCTGCATCACTGGACCGGACTGGGCTACTACGCCCGTGCCCGCAATCTGCACAAGGCGGCGGAAATCATTCAGCGCGATCTCGGCGGCGTGTTCCCTACCACCGTGGAGGGACTGAGCCAACTCCCCGGCATTGGTCGTTCCACCGCCGGTGCCATCGTGGCCCTGGCGATGCAACAGCGGGCAGTGATTCTGGACGGCAACGTCAAGCGTGTCCTGACTCGCCATCGCTGCATCGAAGGCTGGCCCGACCAGCCACGGGTGCAACAGCAGTTGTGGGCGTTGGCGGACAACCTCACTCCCACACGCCGCTGCGATGATTACACCCAGGCCATCATGGATCTTGGCGCCACGCTCTGTAGCCGCTCCCGCCCCACCTGCGCCTTGTGTCCGGTTCAGCAGGACTGCCAGGCCAGCTTGAGTGGTCGGGTTGACCAGTTCCCCAATCGCAAGCCGCGCAAGGCACTGCCCGAGAAGGCGGTGACCATGGTGCTGCTGCGGGATCCCGATGGCCGCGTGCTGCTGGAAAAGCGGCCGCCCCAAGGTATATGGGGCGGATTGTGGAGCCTGCCGGAACTCGCCGCGGAGGCCGAGCCAGCAAGGTGGCTGACCTCCCTCGGATTTGACCGAGAATGCGGGCGCGAAACCTGGCAGACCCTGCGCCACAGCTTCACCCACTTCCATCTCGACATCACGCCACTGTTGTTGTCGCTGCAACACAGCCACCCCATGGTGATGGAGCCCAACCGCTGGCACTGGTATGATCCCTGGCAACCCACCGCGCTGGGGTTGGCGGCACCGGTGAAATCATTATTGGAAAAATTACGTGATCACCAGCCCCTGTAGGGGCCTGCCCTGCAGGCGGCCCGGGCCCTGTCGCGAGCAGGGCTCGCTCCTACAGGGATGGGCATAACAGCATCAATGAGGACAGCATAGAAATGACAAGAATGGTTTTCTGCAAGAAATATCAGCAAGAACTGGAGGGCCTCAACGCCCCTCCCTACCCCGGCCCCAAGGGTCAGGCAATCTTTGATCAAGTCTCGAAAAAAGCCTGGGAAGAATGGCAGGAACATCAAGTACGGCTGATCAACGAAAAGCAACTCAGCATGATCAATCCCGAACACCGCAGCTACTTGCAACAAGAAATGGACAAGTTCCTTGGCAATCAGGACTTTGATCAAGCCTCCGGCTATGTGCCGCCAGCAGAATGAATAACGACCCCAGCGAAGGGCTGCCTAGTGAACTCCCTACACCGCCGGAAATCATTGGTTGCTCCCTTGACTAACGCCATGGCAGCGGGTTTAATACGCGCCTTGCCCCGCCAGCGGGGCCACATCCCCAATGCCCAGGTAGCTCAGTCGGTAGAGCAGAGGATTGAAAATCCTCGTGTCGGTGGTTCGATTCCGCCCCTGGGCACCACTTCATCAATCCATGCATATCCTCTTCAGCACCGGACAAGGATATGGCAGCCCATGGGTAAGGTTCTGCGTACTCGGCAATATTCGACCACCTGCACTGCGGGGGCTTCTTCATGACCGAAGGCACCACCTTCCTGCCGTTGATCTACAACACTACCTTGCTGATGGCCATGGTAGTGATCTACGACATCATCAGCTCCCATGACGCTCAGGGCAAGGGTCAGGCCCCCAAATACCAGCACCTGAAGCCGGGGTTGCTCACGGGCTTCTCCATGGGGATCATCGGCATCCTGATCATAATCACCCAAGTGGAATATGGACCAGGCATCATTTTCGACACCCGCTCTGTATTGATCAGTCTGACCGCCCTCTATTTTGGCAATCTTCCGTTACTGGTCACGCTGCTGGTGACATCTCTGTTCCGCATCATCCAGGGCGGGCCGGGGTGGTACGTGGGCTTATACGTCATCCTGGTTTCCGGTGCCATCGGCTACCTGTGGCGCCATTTCCTGACACCGGACCTGAAAAATATCTCGGGCTGGCACCTGCTCGGCTTCGGCTTCGTGGTCCATGCCGCCAGCCTGATGTCCGCCCCCCTGTTCCAGCCCCTGGATAACGCCTGGCTCATGCTGCAGACGATTTTCGTTCCCGTCATGATCATCTGCCCACTGGCCACTGTCCTGATCGGCAAGTTGCTCAGCATGCGCCAACAGCGAGACGCCATGGCCCAGGAACTGCAAAAAAAGGAGCAAGGCCTGCGGATTGCCCTTTCCGCCTCGAACCAGGTGTTGTTCGAACTCAATCTGCATACTGGTGACATCTTCTCCATCTCGGAGCAGGAAACCCAGAAGCGTTATCCCCATCTGCACTTCCATGACAGCCTCAACGATTTGATGGAAGACCTGCACCCCGAGGACAGGGACAACATCAAGATGCTGTTTGACAAGGCCCGTGCCGGCACCCTTGATCATTGGCGCGGCTCGATCCGTGAACGCGCCCGGGATGGCAGCTGGGTCTGGTTTCATGTGGCGGTACGGCTGTCAGAACTGGACGAAAGTGGCAGGCCTCTGCGCATGCAGGGTACCTTCCAGGACATCAACGACCTCAAGCAGGCCCAGCTTGCCCTCGCCCAGGAAGCCGAACGGCGGCGCATCCTGGTGAACCATTCCAGCGATGGCATCGTCACCATTGATCAGAGCGGCAAGGTTTTCGAGGCAAACCGGCGCTTCGCCGAAATGCTGGGGTATACCCTGGAGGAAGTACAACACCTGAGTGTCTGGGACTGGGACGTGCAACTCTCCAGCGAGGAGCTTTGGCTGAAGCTGGTGACCATAGGGGTCGAGGGTGACCACTTCGAAACCCGCCACCGGCGCAAGGACGGCACCGAATTCGAAGTGGACATCAGTACCAGCGCCTCCATAATTGACGATCAAAAACTCATCTTCTGCGTTTGCCGAGACATTACTACTCGCAAACAGACCGAAGAGGCACTGCGGGTGGCCTCCCTGGTCTACCAGAACAGCCGCGAGGCGATGATGGTGACCGACGCCGACAATCGCATCATTGACGTCAACCCCACCTTCACCTGGATCACCGGCTACGATCGTCACGAAGTGGTGGGGAAAACACCATCCATTCTGCAATCAGGCCGCCAATCCCCCGATTTCTACAAAGAAATGTGGACTGCCCTGAAAAATAGTGGTCACTGGTCAGGGGAAATCTGGAACCGGCGCAAGAATGGTGAAGTCTATCCGCAATGGTTGGCCATCAACGCGGTTTATGACAAACAGGGAGCTCTCCATCGCTGGGTTGCCCAGTTTTCCGATCTCACCGAGAAAAAGGACGCGGAACAGCAAATCTGGCAACAGGCCAACTTCGATCCCTTGACCGGCCTGCCCAACCGCCGCATGTTCCGGGATCGCCTGCACCAGGAATTGAAACGTGCGCACCGTTCCCACACCAGCGTCGCGCTCCTGTTCCTGGATCTGGATCACTTCAAGGAAGTCAATGACTCGCTGGGCCATGACATGGGAGACCTGCTGCTTAAGGAAGCGGCCAGCCGCCTGCAATCCTGCGTGCGTGAATCCGACACCATCGCGCGCCTCGGTGGGGATGAGTTCATCATCATTCTCAATGACCTCCAGAGCACTGGCATCGTCGGCAGCATTGCCCAGAAAATCCTGACGCGACTGGCCACGCCGTTCACCCTGAAGAGCAGCGCCGCCTATGTCTCCGCCAGCATCGGCATCACGCTCTATCCCGAGGACGCGGACAACATTGAGGGCCTGATGAAAAACGCCGATCAGGCCATGTATGCCGCCAAGAAACAAGGCCGCAACCGTTACTCCTATTTCACACCGGCCATGCAGGAACAGATGAACCGCCGCATTCACATCACCAACCAGTTGCGGGTGGCACTCAACACTGAGCAAATATGGGTGGTCTACCAACCGGTGATCGACCTGGCCAGCGGCAAGATTTCCAAGGTGGAGGCCCTGGTGCGCTGGGAACACCCAGAGGAAGGGGTCATAGCTCCCAATGTATTCATTCCCATCGCCGAGGAATCGGGACTGATCACCTTGCTGGGAAACCGGGTGTTCCAGGATGCCCTGACACTCGCCAAGCGTTGGTGCAGGAGGATCCCCGGCTTCAAGGTAAGCGTCAACCGCTCGCCGGTACAGTTCAGCAACAAAGAAGAGGACTGGCTTGAACTTTTACACAAGTCCGGCCTGCATGGCGATGACATCATCGTGGAAATCACCGAGGGCCTGCTGCTGGACAACCGCCCCGGTGTCCAGGAGCACTTGCTGGCGCTGAAGGAGGCGGGAATCCAGGTGGCCATTGATGACTTCGGCACTGGCTATTCCTCATTGGCCTATCTGAAAAAATTCGACATCAACTATCTCAAGATCGACCAGTCCTTCGTGCAAAATCTGGCGCCAGGGAACCAGGATCAGGCCATTTGCGAAGCCATGATCACCATGGCACACCGCCTGGGTCTGGAAGTGGTTGCCGAGGGAGTTGAAACCAAGGCTCAACGTGACTTGCTGATGGCGGCGGGTTGCGACTTCGGCCAGGGCTATCTGTTCTCTCATCCCTTACCAAAGCAGGAACTGGAGGAATTACTGGAGCGTCAGCTGGATGCCTCCGCGGACTCATCCAGCGGAAAGGCCAGGGAAGCCCAATGAAATCCCGGGTCTCCCATGGCCACGAACCATGGGTTGAGGATGCCTTCCTTGCTGTTGTAACGTAGCGGCCTGAGCCGGGTGTCCACCAGGCTTCCCCCGGCCGCTTCCAGCACTGCATGCGCCGCGGCCGTATCCCACTCGGACGTGGGCGCGAGGCGCGGATAGATGTCGGCCTCGCCCTCCGCCACCAGGCAGATCTTCAGGGAACTGCCCATGCTGCGCAGATCCACCTTGGAAAAGCGGGTTTCCGCCTTCGCCAGCCAACTCCCCAGCCGTTTGTCGTGATGACTGCGACTGGCCACCACCGCCAATTGTTGCTGACCCTCCAGAATCGCCCTGGTGTGGATGCGGCGCTTGCCATTGCTGTCCTCGCGCCAGGCTCCGTGCCCCGACAAGCCGCAGTAAAGCCGGTTCAGGGCCGGCGCATACACCACCCCCAACACCGCGACACCATCCACCACCAGGGCGATGTTGACGGTGAATTCATCGTTGCGCTTGATGAACTCGCGAGTGCCGTCCAGAGGATCCACCAGCCAGTAGCGGTTCCAGGCCTTGCGGGTGCGCCAGGACCGCAGCCTGGATTCCTCGGACAGCACCGGCAGCTCCGGCTCCAGTGCCTGCAAGCCGGCTTCAATGATGTGGTGAGCCGCCAGGTCGGCTTCAGTAAGGGGAGAGTTATCCTGCTTGGCGGTGCTTTCCATGGCGCCGGCGCGCTCGTAGACTTCCATGATCGCCTGGCCAGCGCGCTGGGCGATAGCCTTGACCGAATCCAGCAGAGACTGATTGATTGGCATGAAACTTTTCCCCTGGCGCTATAATGGTCAGCACGCGATTATACCGGAATCACCATGATCAACTGGCAACACATCGACATGGTCCTGCTGGACATGGACGGCACCCTGCTGGATCTCTCCTTCGACAACTTCTTCTGGCACGAATACCTGCCGCAGTGTTATGCCAGTCACCACCGCCTGCCCCTGGCCGAGGCCATCACCCTGCTCCAGCACAAGTCGGAGACCCTGCGCGGCAGCCTGGACTGGTACTGCCTGGATCATTGGTCTTCCTCCCTGGGCCTGGACATTCCTGCCCTCAAGCGGGAGGTGCGGCACCAGATCCGCTTCCGGCCCGGCACCGAGGAGTTTCTGCTGTGGCTCAAGCACCAGGGCAAGCAGACCATGCTGGTCACCAATGCCCACCCCGAGGCACTGCGCATCAAGACCGAAACATCGGGACTGTCCCGCCATCTGGACCGCGCGATCAGTTCCCACGAACTGTCCCTGGCCAAGGAAAACCTGGGATTCTGGCACCGGCTGCAACAGCGCGAAGGCCTGGATTTCCAGCGTTGCCTGTTCATCGACGACAGCCGGCCAGTGCTCGACTGCGCCCGCAATGAAGGGCTGCCGCACCTGTTGCAGGTATTGCAGCCCGATAGCCGGCAACCACCGGGCCAACGTCATGAATACATTCCAGGCATCATCCATTTCTCGGAAATCATGGACTCATGAAAGTCAGACTGGACAAATGGCTGTGGGCAGCCCGCTTCTTCAAGACCCGTTCCCTGGCCAAGCAGGCCATCGACGGCGGCAAGGTGCACTGCAATGGCATGCGCTGCAAAAGCAGCCGCGAGGTCAGCGAGGGGGACAGTCTGGAAATCCGCCGCGGCTGGGATGAACTCACCGTCATCGTCACCGCCCTGTCGGATCAACGCAGGGGCGCTCCCGAGGCCGCGCTGCTTTATGAGGAAACCCCGGAAAGCAGGCAGAAGCGCGAAACCGAGGCGGAACAGCGCCGCCTGCAGCGGGCCAACAACCCCAGCCCGGAAGGGCGCCCCAGCAAGCAGGACAGGCGCCGCATCCACCAGTTCAAGCAAAGCGGGATGACGGATTGATGCGACTGTACCAAGCTGGTGTTTTTCTGCATAATCCCCCGGTCTTGTTAACCACGCAGCGCCAGGAATCGTCTTTTGCCGGATCAATTGAAGCTTCATCTATCCCATCTCAGGAAGGCGATTACGTCCACGTGCGTCGGCAACATCCAGCACGGCATCGAGAAGGAAAGTCTCAGGGTTACGCCTGATGGGCGCATTGCCCAAACCACGCATCCCGCCGGTCTTGGCTCAACCCTGACCCATCCGCACATCACCACGGATTTTTCCGAGGCCCTGGTGGAATTCATCACGCCAGTGAACACCGATCCGGCGCAGACCGTCAATTTTCTGCAGAATCTTCACAGCTACCTCTACTCGGAGCTGCCGCCGGAGGAGTTTCTGTGGACTTCCAGCATGCCCTGCCGCCTGGAGGGAGACGGCAACATCCCCCTGGCACACTACGGCAATTCCAATAGCGGGCGCCTGAAAACGCTTTATCGCAGGGGCCTGGGTTTTCGTTATGGGCGCGCCATGCAGACCATCGCCGGCATTCACTACAACTTCTCCCTGCCGGACGAATTCTGGACCCTGTACCAGCAGATACTGGGTTCCAGCCAGCCCTTGCAGGATTTCAAGACGGAGCAGTATTTCCACCTGATCCGCAATTTCCGCCGTTACTCATGGCTGCTGCTGTACCTGTTCGGTGCCTCTCCCGCCTTGTGCAAGAGCTTTGTGCAGCACTCCAGTGATCATGGACTGACAGAATATGACCAGCACACCTGGCACGCCCCCCATGGTACCTCTCTGAGAATGGGCGATCTGGGTTACACCAGCGCGGCCCAGGCCGGCCTCTACATCAGCTACAACAGCCTGGCGGAATACGCGGAAGGCCTCAACCGGGCCATCAGAACCCCGTATCCCCCCTACCAGAAATTCAAGCCGGATCAGGACGGCCACAAGCAGCTCAATGCCAGCGTGCTGCAGATCGAGAACGAGTTCTACAGCACCATCCGGCCGAAGCGGGTGACCCCTCCGGGACGGCGGCCAGTGGAGGTGCTGTCCGAGCATGGGGTGGAATACATCGAGGTGCGCCTGCTGGACCTCAATCCCTTCCTGCCCGTGGGCATCGATGAGGAACAGATGGCTTTCCTCAACAGCTTCCTGCTGTTTTGCCTACTGCGCAGAAGCCCCGCCTCGGACCGCCGCGAGTACCACGAAATCGACCAGAATCTGAAGTGGGTGGTGCGCAAGGGCCGGCACCCGGATCTATTGCTGAAGCAAAACGACAAGGACATTCTGCTGCGGGACTGGGCCAGGGAAATACTCAGGGATTCCATGGAAATCGCCGAGTGGCTGGACAGTGCCTGTCCGGGCCAGGCCCACGTGGATGCCACCCAGGCGCAATTGGCCAAGGTGGAGGACGACAGCCTCACCCCCTCCGCCAGGGTGCTGCAACGGATGGGGGAAACCAAGGCTTCCTACTTCCGCTTCGCCCTCAACCAGTCCTTGGCCAACAGCGATTACTTCCGCGCCAGGCCACTGCCGGCGGAGTTGCTGGCTCACTTCAAGAGCCAGTCGATGCAGTCTGACATCGACCGCCAGCACATTGAGGAAACCGACGACGTCGATTTTGATACCTACCTCTCCCGTCTCAACCAACACTGAGCCCTGCTCGCGACACCGCCCAGGTCGCCTGCAGGGCAGGCTCCTACATGACTCCGCTCCCTGTAGGAGCGAGCCTTGCTCGCGACATGATCCGCTCGCCTGCAGGGGCAGGCTCCTACAGGGATTGTGCTCGCAGTGGTCCATACGGGGCCTTTGGGTTTAGAATAGCCCGCTGTCGCCTACAACACAGACCAGAAGAAATCCAATGACCCTCCAAGAACTGCTCAAGCCCCGCCTCCTCAGCCTTTATGTATTCCTGTTCTGCGCCACCGTGCTGGGCATCGCCCTCTACATGGAGCACGGCATGTTGCTGGAACCTTGCCCCCTGTGCATCATGCAGCGGGTCTTCTTCCTGCTGGTGGGCATCACCGGCCTCATCGCCTTCATCCACAATCCCGCCGGCAAGATGCTGAAAATCTACGGCTGGACCGGCGCCGCCCTGGCCCTGGTCGGTGGTGGCTTCGCCATCCGCCAGATCTGGCTGCAACACCTCCCCGCCGATCAGATCCCGGCCTGCGGCCCCAGCCTCGGCTACATGCTGGAAGTGTTCCCCCTGGCGGAAGTGCTCAAGGTCATGTTCACCGGCGATGGCAACTGCGCCGAAGTGCTGTGGGTGGACCCGGTGATCGGCCTCGGCATCCCCGAGTGGAGCCTGGTGGGCTTTCTGATGCTGGCCGCCGCGCAAGCCTGGCAGGCTGTACGCAAGTAAGGAGTCACTGTCAGTGAAAAGCCCGATAGAGCGTAGCTTCCCCAACATCCGCATGCGCCGCATGCGGCGCGACGATTTCAGCCGCCGGCTGATGCGGGAAACCGTGCTGACCCCGGATGACTTCATCTACCCCCTGTTCGTGGTGGAGGGCAATGGCCAACGCCAGCCCATCCCGTCGATGCCTGGCATCGAGCGCGTCAGCCTG
>JBJHAY010000018.1:0-19655 GCA_050485205.1 Gammaproteobacteria bacterium | reverse complement strand
GCTGTGGCGTGGAAGTGTCCGCGCTACAGCAGGCCGATGATGGCAAGGTGCGCAAACTGGTGTTCCGCGCCACCCGCCCCGGTCAGGACAGTGTCAGCCTGATTCCCAACATGGTGAAGCAGGCCCTGGCGGAACTGCCGATTCCCAAGCGCATGCGCTGGGGCAGCAGCCGCGAGGAGTTTGTGCGCCCGGTGCACTGGGTGGTGCTGTTGTTTGGTGACCAGGTCATCGACGCGGAAATCCTGGGGGTCGCCACCGGCCGGATCACTTATGGCCACCGCTTCCACCACCCAGCACCTCTGACGCTTGCTTCTCCCCAGCAATATGTCGACATTTTGCTGGACAAAGGCAGCGTGATTGCGTCTTTTAGCCAAAGAAAGGCCAAAATCCGCGCGCTGGTGGAAGAACAGGGCCGCCTGCACCAGGCCCGTGCCGTCATCGAGGAAGCCTTGCTGGACGAAGTGACTTCCCTGGTGGAATGGCCGGTGGCCCTGTGCGGCAACTTCAACCAGTCATTTCTGGCAGTGCCAATGGAGGCGCTGGTGTCCTCCATGAAGGGACATCAGAAGTGTTTCTACCTGGTGGACGACAAGGGCAACATCCTGCCCCACTTCATCACCATCAGTAACCTCAAGAGCAAGGATCCGGCCCAGGTCATCGCCGGCAACGAAAAGGTCATTCGCCCCCGCCTGGCGGACGCCGCTTTCTTTTATGATCAGGATCGCAAGCACTCCTTGGCCGTGCGCCGGGAAAAGCTCAAGACCGTGGTGTTCCAGCAGCAATTGGGCACCCTCCATGACAAGAGCGAGCGGGTCAGCGCCCTGGCGCGCCACATCGCCCACGCCATCGGCGCCGATCCCGCGCTGGCACAGCGCGCCGCCAGCCTCGGCAAGTGCGACCTGATGACCAGCATGGTCTATGAGTTCGCCGAACTGCAGGGCATCATGGGCTATTACTACGCGCTCAATGACGGCGAACCGGAAGAAGTCGCCATGGCTCTGAATGAGCAGTACCTGCCACGCTTTGCCGGTGATGAGTTGCCCACCACCCGCACCGGGGTGGTCCTGGCCCTGGCGGAACGCCTTGACACCATGGTGGGCCTGTTCGGCATCGGCCAGCCTCCAACCGGTTCCAAGGACCCCTTCGCCCTGCGCCGCGCCGCTCTCGGCGTGCTGCGCATCCTGATCGAAAAACAGATCGACCTGGACCTGGCGGACTGCGTGCGCGAAGCCGCCCGTAATTTCGATGGCCTGCCCGCGGAACAAGGATTGGTGGACAGTGTCCTGGATTTCATCTTTGAACGGCTGCGCGCCTGGTACACCGACCAGGGCATCGGTGTCGATGTGTTCCTGGCGGTGGATGCCCTGCGCGCCACCAACCCCCATGAGTTCGACCTGCGCATCAAGGCCGTGGACCGCTTCCGCCAATTGCCCCAGGCCCAGTCACTGGCGGCGGCCAACAAGCGCGTCTCCAATATTCTGGCCAAACTGGAACAGGCCCCCGCCGGGCAAGTGGACCAGGCCCTGCTGCGAGAAAGCGCGGAACAGACCCTGTTCCAGGCCTTGGGTCAACAGCTGAGCCATGCCAGTCCTTTGTTTGGCGCCCGCCAGTACACCGAGGCCCTGGAAAGCCTTGCCTCCCTGCAACAGCCGGTGGATGCCTTCTTCGATCAGGTAATGGTGAATACCGAAGACGAGGCCACGCGCCACAACCGCCTGGCACTTTTACAGCAACTTCGGCAGCTTTTCTTGAAAATTGCCGACATTTCCCTGCTGCAAGGCAGCTAGTTCATGACTGGCCACTATCTCATCCTGGACCGCGACGGCGTCATCAACGAGGATTCCGATGACTACATCAAGAGCCCGGATGAGTGGCAGCCCCTGCCGGGCAGCATCGAGGCCATCGCCAGGCTTTCCCAGGCCGGTGTGCGCATCGTGGTGGCCACCAATCAGTCCGGTCTTGGCCGTGGATATTTCAGTGACATCGACCTGGCCAACATGCACGCCCTGATGCTGGCCCTGGTGGAAGAGGCCGGTGGCGAAATCGCCGGTATTTTCTACTGCCCGCACACACCAGATCAGGCTTGTGACTGCCGCAAGCCCGCTATCGGCCTGCTGCGGCAAATCGAGGCGGAATTCGGCCTGCCGGTGGCAGGCTCCTACTATGTGGGGGATAGCGGCAAGGACATTGACTGCGCACTCGCGGCCGGCTGCCGCCCGGTCCTGGTCACCACTGGCAAGGGCCGGCAAACGGCTCTCGAACTGAGCGCTGACAAAAGGCTTAAAACTTTGATTTTCGCTGATCTTGCTGACTTTTCACGGCATTTTCTAGCGGAAGTTCCGCACAATTCCCTCCCAGGAGATACTTCGCCATGAACTCTGCCTGGCTTGGCTTGCGCGCACTTCTTTTCTACGCTGGCTATGCCGTGAGCCTGGTCATCCACGCCTGCATTTCCCTGCTGGTGGGCATGTTCCTACCCCTGAGAAAGCGCTATCGCTTCATCCTGCGCTGGAATCAGTTCGCGCTCTGGTGGCTGAAAATCTGCTGTGGAGTGAAGGTGGTGGTGGAAGGCCGGGAAAACGTGCCTGCCGGCAGCTTCGTGGTATTGAGCAATCACCAAAGTCCTTGGGAAACCTTGGCCCTTTACACCATGTTTGTGCCGATCTGCGCCACTCTCAAGCGCGAACTGTTGAAAATCCCCTTCTTCGGCTGGGCCCTGGCCATGCTCAAGCCCATTGCCATCGACAGAGGCAAGCGCACCAGCGCGCGCCAGACCCTGCTGAAGCAAGGCAAGGAACGTTTGGCCATGGATATTTCTGTGTTGGTGTTTCCCGAGGGCACCAGGGTGAATCCGGGAGAGATTCGCAAGTTCACCACTGGCGGTGCTGATCTGGCAATCAATGCCGGGGTTCCCGTGCTGCCGGTGGCCCACAACGCCGGCCATTGCTGGCCGGCACGTAAACTCATCAAGTATCCAGGTACCGTCCGGGTCCGCATCGGCAAGCCTATTCATACCGCGGGACGCGAGCCACGAGAATTGACCGAACATGTGGAGCGTTGGGTCAGAGAGCAAGTAGCGGCCATGGATCTGGAAGCCTCCGCCACGCCTTGACCGTTGTTGTGGCCTCAGCGACAGGCACCTTCCAATCTGGCGCAGTCCAATTAAGTACAGCTACAGCCAGCTCACGGCCCTGTTGTGGAAGCCGCCTTTCCCTGGACGCCTGTCTGGGATCAAGTGGCTGTCAAATATCCAGGTTCGCCACGGACAGGGCATTGGACTCGATGAAATCCCGGCGCGGCTCCACCTGATCTCCCATCAGGGTGGCAAACAGCTGATCAGCCCCCATGGCATCCTCGATGGTGACCTTGCTCATGCGGCGGTTCTGCGGGTCCATGGTGGTTTCCCACAATTGCTCCGGGTTCATTTCCCCCAGCCCCTTGTAGCGCTGCAGGTAGTGGCCTTTCATGCCATCGGCCATCAGCCAGTCCAGGGCTTCCTTGAAACTACTCACCGGATGGGTCTTGTCGCCACGCTTGACGTAGGCACCTTCCTCGAACAGCCCCTTCAGGGTCACACCAAGCTTGTGAATTTCTTTATATTCCAATGACTTAAAGAAATCTCCCGTCAATGCCACCTTGCGCGTGGTGCCATGGGTGGTGGCGCTGACCAAGGGCATGTAGCTATGTTCCTCGTCGTCTTCACGAACTGAAAAGCTGAACTGGGTGCCATTGCGGTTGATGTCGGCCACGGCGGTTTCCAGGTGTCTGGTCCAGGCTTCAACAGTTTCACGCTGCTTCATTTCCTCCTGGCTCAGTTCCGGCATATGCACCAGGGCGTCCAGGACTTCCATGGGATATTGGCGGGAGATGCGCTTGATGATCCTGCGTACCTTCAGGTACTCATTGACGATGGATTCCAGCGCATTGTGGCTGATCCCAGGGGCATCGGCGTTCACATGCAGGCTGGCTTCATCCAGGGCATTCTGGATCTGGTAGCGGGCCAGCTCCTCGTCGTCCTTGAGATATTGCTCCTGCTTGCCCTTGCGGATCTTGTACAGGGGTGGCTGTGCGATGAAGACATGGCCACGCTCCACCAATGAGCGCATCTGGCGGAAAAAGAAGGTCAGCAGCAAGGTCCTGATGTGAGAACCGTCCACATCGGCGTCGGTCATGATGATGATGCTGTGATAACGCAGGGATTCCGGGTTGAAATCCTCGGCTCCAATCCCGCAGCCCAGGGCCTTGATCAGGGTGCCAATCTCGGCGGAGCTGAGCATCTTGTCGAAGCGCGCCTTCTCCACATTGAGAATCTTGCCCTTGAGAGGCAGGATAGCCTGGTTCTTGCGGTTACGGCCCTGCTTGGCGGAGCCGCCGGCGGAATCACCCTCGACTATGAAAATTTCTGACAATGCCGGATCCTTTTCCTGACAGTCCGCCAGCTTGCCTGGCAGACCGGCCACATCCAGGGCGCCCTTGCGGCGGGTCATTTCCCTGGCCTTGCGGGCGGCTTCGCGGGCACGGGCCGCATCAATCATCTTGTTGACGATATTCTTGGCATCCTGGGGATTTTCCAACAGGAAGTCATTGAAATACTTGGCCATTTCCTGTTCAACCGCCGTCTTCACCTCGGACGATACCAATTTGTCCTTGGTCTGGGAGGAGAACTTGGGATCAGGCACCTTGACCGAAATGATGGCGGTAAGCCCCTCGCGGGCATCATCCCCCGAGGTGGTAACTTCCTTGCCTTTCTTGCTGTCCAGCTCCTTGTCGATGTAGGACTTCAATACCCTGGTAAGGGCCGCGCGGAAGCCGGCGATGTGGGTACCACCATCACGCTGAGGAATGTTGTTGGTGTAGGGATAGACGTTTTCCTGATAGCCATCGTTCCATTGCAAGGCCACTTCAATGCCAATGCCGTCCGTATCCGCCGAGAAGTGAAATATCTTGTTGACGGCTGTTTTGCTCTGATTAAGGTAGCTGACAAAGGCCTTGAGGCCCCCGTCATACTTGAATATCTCAGTCTTGTCGGTTCTCTCATCGATCAATTCGATACTGACTCCGGCATTGAGGAAGGCCAACTCCCGAAGTTTTTTCGCCAGGATGTCGTAATGGAACTCGATATTGGTGAAGGTCTCGGATGAGGGCTTGAAGTGGACCTTGGTGCCAGACCTCTCGGTTGTACCGACCACCTTCAAGGGCGCCTCGGGGACGCCATGATGATAGATCTGCTCATGGATCTGCCCCGCGCGGTGAATCGTCAGCTTGAGGTTGGAAGAGAGTGCGTTGACCACGGAAACCCCCACCCCATGCAGGCCGCCCGACACCTTGTAGCTGTTGTCGTCGAACTTGCCTCCGGCATGGAGCACGGTCATGATGACTTCGGCGGCGGAAACCCCTTCCTCGTGCATGTCAGTGGGGATGCCCCTGCCGTTGTCTTCCACGCTGATGGTCTCATCGCTGTGGATGGTCACCTTGATGGCATCGCAGTGACCCGCCAGGGCTTCGTCGATGGAGTTGTCCACCAGCTCGAACACCATGTGATGCAGGCCGGTACCGTCATCAGTGTCCCCGATATACATACCGGGCCTTTTGCGAACAGCATCAAGCCCTTTGAGAACCTTGATACTGGAGGAATCGTAGGCCTTCTGTTCTGACATCTTTCACCTATTTAAGTTGGAAGTCATGACTATATAACCAGAGACGGAGCATCCATTGGAAAGACGGACACACTGCCCTGCGCGGAATCCTGTTTCCTTTTGTGCTTGGCCGCTACTCGGACATGGCCGAAATTTTACCATGTTTCACGTGGAACAGCCTTATGCTGTTTTCCCCATTATGGGGCCATAGTGGGGTGACTGCCTCCTTCTCCACTGCTGTCACGAATATTTGGCAGCCCATTCTATCCAGCAGCCGGCATACCGCTTCGCGGTTACCCCTGTCCAATTCTGCCGGCAAATCATCCGCCAGATAGACACAGGCCTTGCCAGTCACTTGTTGCAGGAGAAAGCCCTGTGCAATCTTCAAGGCGCTCACCAGCATTTTCTGCTGGCCTCGGGACAAGATATCCACCGCCAGCTGGTTGCCTACCTTGAGCCTCAATTCAGCTCGGTGGGGACCTGGCACCGTATGACCGTAGCGCCGATCACGGTCAACGGAAGCCGACAGGACATCCTCAAGATGCTCAGCCTCCTGGTCCCAACCCCTTTCATAGTCGAGACTGAAATCCGGAATCGGCATGATTTCTTCTAGCAGCTGCATGACCAGTGGGCTCAATTTCTCAACATAGTCCCGACGCAGCGCATCCAACACCTCGCCATATTTGGCATATTCCCGCGACCACGGTTCCAGCTCCCTGGCACTGGCATGGTGTCTGATCAGGTTGTTCCGATGCTGAAGTGCACGCTGGGCATGACGCCAAGCATCAATGAAGCGATGTTCCACGTGAAACACGCCCCAGTCCATGAACGTACGCCGGGTTTTCGGACTGCCCTCCAGCAAGCGGAAAGTGTCCGAGGACAGCAGCTGCAATGGCAGCGTGGCGGCAAGCTCGGCAGCGTTGCCAGCCTTCTTGCCTGAAATCTTGATTTGTTGAGGCCCGCGCAAAGTCTTGCTGATGCCCAGAGTGTCTCCTTGGGACAATTCAGCAAACACCGTACACACGCTTTCGCCTTGTTGAATCAGGGGCTTCTGTAGATTTCCCCGGAAAGACCGGCCCCGACCAAGCAAGTAGATGGCCTCCAGCAAACTGGACTTGCCGCTGCCATTCTCGCCATAAATCAGGTTGCACCTGGCACCAGGGATAAGGGCAACCGAAGTCAGGTTTCTGAGATGGGAAACGCTGAGCTTGGTAATGGCTGTCATGATAAGGGCGTCCCTGCCAGCAAGGGTATGGACCGTGGCACGAACATGAAGTTGGTCTTAGTCAGTTGCCAGGGTAAATCCGCAGAGCCACACCAACGCGGATACAACGAATGAAAGGCTGCCGAGAAAACCGCGCAGGGCCTGGACAGGCAGGCCCACGGCAGGAACACAGGCACAACATCCAGGCTAGAGCCTCATGGGCATGACGACGTACAGCGCATCACTACCCTCTACTGCCTGGATCAGGGCGCTGCTGTTGGGGTCGGACAACACCAGTTGCACATTTTCACTTTCAAGCACCGTCAGAACGTCCACCAGATAACCCACATTGAAGCCAACTTCCAGGGTGCTGCCTTTGTAGTCCACGGATACGATTTCTTCGGCCTCTTCCTGCTCTGGGTTGTTGGCCAATATCCGCATTTCATCCTTCAACAAGGACAACCTGACGCCACGAAATTTTTCATTGGAAAGAATCGCGGTTCTGGCCAGGGACTGGCGTAGATCCTGGCGTACCGCCACCACCACCTTGTCCCCACCCTTGGGCAATACCCTGTCATAGTCAGGAAACTTGCCATCGATGAGCTTGGAGGTAAACGTGAAATTAGCGGTCTTGACGCGGACATGGGTAGTGCCCACATTGATCCGGATCTCCTCCTCTCCCTCAGCCAACAGACGCGACAGCTCCAGAATGCCCTTGCGGGGAACGATCACCTGGGCAAGCGCATTGGCACCGGTGCTGAGTTTTTCCGTGACCATGGCGAGACGGTGACCATCTGTGGCGACGACGCGCAGATAGTCGGGCGCCACTTCAAACAGCAGGCCATTGAGGTAATAACGAACATCCTGTTGCGCCATCGCAAAGCTGGTGCCATCGAGCATGCTCTTGAGCACTTGCTGTGGCATGGTGAATTCCAGATTGCCTGGTACATCCTCAACACTGGGAAAGTCTGTGGCAGGCAACGTGGAAAGCGAAAAGCGGCTGCGACCGGAGCGGATGGTGATCTTGCTGTCATCCAATTCGAATTTCAAACTGGCGTCATCTGGCAGGGACTTGCAGATATCCATCAATTTCCGGGCAGGAATGGTGATTTCCCCATCACTACCGCCATTCACTGCCACTTGGCCTATCAATTCCACTTCCAGGTCAGTGCCTGTCAAGGCAAGCTGATTTTTATCCAGCACCGCCAATACATTGGAAAGTACTGGCAAAGTCTGGCGGCGTTCAACCACGCCTGTCACCAGTTGCAAGGGTTTGATCAGGGCTTCCCGGGAAATTTCAAATTGCATGAGCCGGCTCTTCCGTAATTTGTTTATTTATCAAATAGTTAGCTTGAAAGAGAACGCAGAAGGTTCTGGTAATCCTCATTGATGTCCGCGGATGTGCCGCGCAATTCATGAATCGTCCTGCAGGCATGCAATACCGTGGTATGGTCACGGCCGCCGTACATGTTGCCGATTTCAGGCAAGCTGTGATTCGTCAGCTCCTTGGACAAGCACATGGCCATTTGCCTGGGGCGGGCCACTGAGCGGTTGCGGCGCTTGGATATCATATCAGCCATCTTGATTTTGTAGTACTCGGCAACCGTGCGCTGGATGTTGTCCACACTGACCAGGCGGTTCTGAATCGCCAACAGGTCCTTCAGAGCCTCCTTGATAAGAGGAATACTGATTTCCTGGCCTACAAACTGGGAATGGGCTATCACCTTTTTCAGGGCCCCCTCCAGTTCGCGCACGTTGGAGCGCAGTTTCTGGGCCATGAACATGGCTTCGTCGTTGGCCAGGAATACATTCTCCCGGTTGGCCTTGTTGATCAGAATCGCGGCACGGGTCTCCAGTTCTGGCGGTTCAACCGCCACCGACAGGCCCCAACCGAAGCGGGACTTGAGCCTGTCCTCCAGGCCATTGATCTGGTTGTGGTACTTGTCACATGTGAGGATGATCTGGCGACCGCCCTCGAAAATGGCGTTGAAGGTATGGAAGAACTCTTCCTGGGAGCGCTCCTTGTTGGCAAAGAACTGGATGTCGTCGATCAACAGGGCATCAACGGAATGATAGTAGCGCTTGAACTCATTGATGGCATTCAGTTGCAGGGCGGAGACCATGCTGCCCACGAAGGTCTGGGAATGCAGGTAAACCACATTGGCGTTGGGATTCTGTTCCAACAGATGGTTGCCGATGGCGTGCATCAGATGGGTTTTTCCCAGGCCAACACCACCATATATAAATAGTGGGTTGTAGGCGCCACCGGGATTTTCCGCCACCTGGGCGGCCGCGGCACGGGCCAGTTGATTGGACTTGCCTTCGATGAAGTTGCTGAAGGTATAGTTCTTGTTCAGTTCACCCTTGTAGCGCAGGCGGCCTTCAACATCGACCTTGCGTGCCTTGGGCACATAAGGCGCCTTGCCTACCTCAATCGCCCGGGGGACTGTGGAAGCAGGCTGGGACAAAGTTGCAACCGCCTCTCTTTGTTCAATTTGTTCGATGTCGGTACCGACATCCTGCTCCGCCGCCAGGGTCAGATCGGCAGTACTCACCGCCTGCTGCAAACTCACTTCCGGAGAAAGCTTGCGGCTGTCAGCGATTTCCAACCTGACCTCGGGGGGGCTTTCAAAGCTGGCTTCCTTGACCAGGTCCACGATGCGGCGCAGGAAGTTCTCCTTGACCCATTCGAGAACAAAGCGGTTCGGTGCCAGCAGATAGAGGGTCTGATTACCACCAACAGCACGCAGGGGGCGAATCCAGGTGTTGAATTGTTGCGAAGGAAGTTCATTTTTCAGGCAAAAAACACACTTTTGCCAGGTGGTCAAAATCACGAGTCACGCACCCCTGAGAATTGTTGTTGTTGTGGCTGAAGCAGGGGCTCATTCTACCCATAAGATTGCCGAGTTATCCACACCAAAAACAAAAAAATCCGCGTTTTTCTTCTAACATTTTCTTTTTATTTTTCAAATAGTTATTTTTATTTAGCTGGAAATTGCCGGGCGAAAATTTTCAACATTTTTTGGCGGCCGGCACGCCCACTTCGCTGTATAAGCTGTGGATAACTTGTTGAAAGCCGGTTATCAATTTCACGATCCGAAAAATGGCCTTTTTTCCGCCCATCCCTACCAGCCATCAGCCCCGAATCCGGCCCTTGCAAGCCACGGGACAAGAACATCTGGAGGCCATGATGACAATTGCATTGCTGGTCCAGAAGCATTAGAATTCGCGGTCTTGTTTTCAGGCCGCAAGACCCGAAGCACGGGCCTTGCTTACAGGTTTCCAGGATCCTTATGAAAAGAACATTTCAGCCCAGCGTATTGAAGCGTGCCAGAACCCATGGTTTCCGTGCCCGCATGGCCACCAAGAACGGCCGTCAGGTACTCAACCGCAGACGCGCCAAGGGTCGTCATCAACTGACCGTCTAAGCCGGCTTGCGGGTGTGCGCCAGTGGCCGACCAGGGGTTTCCCAAAACATGCCGGCTGCTGAACAGCAAGGATTACAGCCCGGTCTTTGCCAATGCCCGGTTCAAGGTATCCAACCCGCATTTTCTGGTATTGGCAATTGATAACCACGAGCATACCCCAAGGCTGGGGATCGTGGTGGGTCGCAAAAGCATAGCCAAGGCAGTACAACGTAACCGGATCAAGCGCTTGATCCGGGAAGCCTTCAGGGCAGACCGCTCACGCTTTGGTACAATCGACCTCGTGGTCCTGGTGAGAAAGGGACCAGACCAGCTGGAAAGCGACAAGATTCGCCAGCAACTGGATGACCTGTTTTCAGCACTTGCCAGGAAGGTGGGAAACCACCGAAGAGAGTCGCCATGACCAAAGTCGTGATCAAGTTGATCTCCCTCTACCAGGTGCTGCTCAGTCCCCTGCTGGGGAATCGTTGCCGTTTCTACCCCTGTTGCTCCTACTACACCCGCGAGGCCATTGAAAAACACGGCCTTCTCAGAGGCACTTTGCTGGGCGTAAAACGCCTGGCCTGTTGCCATCCCTTTCACGAGGGCGGCTACGATCCGGTGCCGGAACCCGAAGCCCTGCCCCCACTACTGAAAAAATCTTGATCTGATTCCATGGACTACAGACGTTTTTCGCTCATTGCAGCCCTGGCTGTCGTTTCCTACCTGCTCCTGCTGGCCTGGAACCAGGATTATCCCGCGCAACCGGCTCAAGGCACTGCCGCCGTGGCAGATGCCACCACGGCACAAGCCCTGGACCTTCCCAGCGCCCCCGCCAGCAGCACCAGTGATGATCTGCCGCAGGCACAAACTGACACAGGGACAGCCCCCGCGCCACAAAATGCTGGCAATACCGCCCTCATCAGCGTCAGAACCCCGGTACACCACGTCAGCATCGACCCGGTCGGCGGCGACATCGTCGCCCTCTCACTGCCAGGCTACCCCACCACCCTCAATGACCCCGACAACCCCTTCGTACTGCTGCGCAACAATGGCGGTGTCTACGTGGCGCAGTCGGGCCTGGTGGGCGCCAATGGCCCCGATGCCAGCGCCTCCGGCAGACCGTTCTACAGCAGCAGCCAGCAGCAATACGTGCTGGACGACGAAAACGGCGAACTGCGGGTGGACCTGGTGCATGTCACCGAAGATGGCACCACCATCACCAAGCGTTACATCTTCCCTGGCAATGACTACCTGATCAGCGTCGAACATCAGATCGACAACCGTGGCAGCAACAACTGGCGCGGCAACCTGTTCGGCCAGATCAAGCGTGATGCCTCGCCCGACCCCAGCTCCGCTGGCGGCTTTGGCATGAACACCTACCTCGGCGCGGCCCTTACCACCCCGGACGACCCTTACAAAAAGCTCGACTTTGGTGACATGAACCGAGGCTCCAGCGACACCGTGCAGGGAGGCTGGATTGCCTTTTCCCAGCACTACTTCATCAGCAGCTGGGTACCGGATGCGCAACAGACCCATACCTATACCACCCGTCGCAATGCCAACGGTGAATACCTGATGGGCTTTGTCAGCCCGGAAACCGTGGTGGCGCCAGGCCAGAGCGTTACCCTCGGCGCAGGCTACTATGCCGGCCCCAAGGACCAATACCGGCTGGAAGAAATTGCACCGAAGATGGGGCTGACCATCGACTACGGCTGGCTCTGGTTCATCGCCTCGCCGATTTTCTGGTTGCTGGTACAGATCAATGACGTGGTGGGCAACTACGGCTGGTCCATCATCATCCTCACCATCATCATCAAATTGCTGTTCTACCGGCTCTCCGCCGCCAGCTACCGCTCCATGGCCAAGATGCGGCGACTGACCCCCAAGATCAACCAGCTCAAGGACCGCTACGGCGATGACAAACAGAAGCTGATGCAGGCGCAAATGGAGTTGTGGAAAAAAGAAGGCGTCAACCCCATGGGCGGCTGTCTGCCCATGCTGTTGCAGATGCCGGTATTGATCGCGCTTTACTGGGTGCTCAACGAAAGTGTCGAGCTGCGCCATGCCCCCTTCATCCTCTGGTATGAAGACCTGTCGGTGATGGACCCCTTCTTCGTGCTGCCACTGATCATGGGCGCCTCCATGTATGTGTCCCAGATCCTGACCCCGATGACCACCATGGACCCGGTGCAGGCCAAGGTGATGAAATTCATGCCCGCCATTTTCACCGTGTTCTTCCTCTGGTTCCCGGCAGGATTGGTTCTATACTGGTTGGTAGGTAATATCTTCAACATCGCCCAACAGTGGTATATCAACAAGAGCGTGGAAGCTTCCTATAACGCCAAATCCTCCTGACGCCATGTATGAGCGAATCCCTGCAATTAGATAAGCGCACCATCTGCGCCGCCGCCACCGCGGCGGGCAGGGGCGCGGTGGGAATCGTCAGGGTTTCAGGTCCTCTCGCTGCCACCATTGCCAGCGCCATCATCGGCTTCAGTCCTCGCCCACGCCACGCTCATTATGGCCCTTTCCTGGACAATACAGGTGAAGCCATGGATCAGGGCATTACCCTGTTCTTCCCAGGCCCACACTCCTTCACCGGCGACGATGTAGTGGAATTCCAGAGCCATGGCGGTCCCGTGGTGATCGATTCATTATTGACCGAAATTACCAAAAAAGGCGCTGTCCTGGCCAGGCCAGGAGAGTTTTCGGAACGGGCATTTTTGAATGGCAAGATGGACCTGGCCCAGGCGGAAGCCATCGCCGACCTCATCGACAGCAGTTCCAGCGTGGCCGCCAAAAGCGCCCTGCGGTCTCTGCAAGGAGAGTTCTCGCGCCTGATCGATGATCTCATCGATGCCATCACCGACCTGCGCATCTACGTGGAAGCCGCCATTGATTTTCCCGAGGAAGAAGTGGATTTTCTCGACAGCGGCAACGTCAAGTCCCGACTGGCACTGATTCAGCAAAAACTGGCGGATGTCCTGGCCCAGGCCCGTCAGGGCAGCATTCTCAAGGAAGGTCTCACCGTGGTGATCGCCGGCGAACCCAATGCCGGCAAGTCCAGCCTGTTGAACCGACTGGCGGGACAGGAACGCGCCATCGTCACCGACATCGCCGGCACCACCCGCGACATTCTGCGTGAGCACATCAGCATCGATGGCATGCCCCTGCACATCATCGACACCGCCGGCCTGCGTGACAGCAACGACCCGGTGGAACAGGAAGGCATCCGCCGCGCATGGCGCGCCATCGAAGACGCCGACCTGATCCTGCTGGTGGTGGATGTCAGCAGGGTCGATGACTTTCACGACACCGCGCTGTGGAACACCTTCACCACCAAACTACCGGATCTGAGCAAACTTACTGTCATCGAAAACAAACTGGACTTGTTACGTGGTGATACCGCCACCATCAGCAAGGAAAGCGACGGTATCACCCGCATCCGCGTCTCAGCCCGCCATGGTGATGGGATTCCCCTGCTGGCCCAGCACCTGAAGCAACGGGCAGGATACAACAGCAGCCTGGAAGGCGGCTTCATGGCCCGCCGCCGTCACCTAGATGCCCTCCACCGTGCCGACAACAGCCTCAAGGCCGCCATGCGGCAGCTGACAGAAAACAAGGCTGGAGAACTGGTGGCGGAAGATCTTAGGGAAGCCCAGCAGGCGCTGGCGGAAATCACCGGGGCCTTCACCCCGGATGATTTGCTGGGCAGGATTTTCTCAAGTTTCTGCATCGGCAAATAACTAGATCAAGGCCGCTGGCAACGCCGGTATCCGAGCCGCAATGATTTCCTGTCGCGCGCGGCTGATGCCGTAGATGATGCGCTCCCCTGCCACGCTGCGATCCCAGGCCCAGGCCTGGCCTTCAAAGGGCACGTCGATGGTAGTGACGTATTCCAGGGTCACCCCCTGTTTGGGCAATCTCAGCACATAGAGCTCGGCGGCGTCGTGACCGGTGACGTAGAGCAAGCCATCATCGCCCCAGTCGCCTCCGGAACAGGAACTCGCGCCCCAGGTGTCAATCACCTGGGGTGGGAACATCCATGACTGTAATTGCTGCCAGTTGTCGTCAAACTGTGCCACATAGGTCCAGCGTTGATCGAAGCCTGGCGTGGTACCACTGTCGTTGTAGTTGGCAAAGCAGGCCCACCAATAGCCGTTGTGGCGTACCGCCCAGGTGAGGGAGCCGAGGCGGATACCGAAACTATGGCTGGCGATGGGTTGCAGGCTGTGCGTGTCGTAGATTTCCAGGGAGCTGGCCATTGGCAATTGCGAGAAATTGGAGTGTGACAGCACCAGTTGATTATTCTCTACATAGCCAAAGTTTAAATGAATGATTGGTCCACCACGTGGACCAAACCACTCGGCAACCCGTTCACCTGTGTCCTTGCGATGCTTGACCAAGGCATGATTGCCGATGCCATAGAAATGTTCGGCATCCACCGCCACGCCTTGGTTGGCCTCCAGAATGTGCCAGCGGCTCAACTCTGTTGCCACCAGTCCATGCTTGGTCAGGGCCGGACTTGGCGCCGCTGGCAATGACTCAAGCCATTGCCGGTAGGTGGCGCGCAAGGCCGCGGTATCAGGATTGTTTTCGGCAGCCAGGCCGGTGACCGCCACGCCGGCGGCACCCACCATGCCTGCCAATATGTCGCGTCTGGAAAGCAAATGTTTCATCAGAACCTCCTGGTGAGTTCGAAGTTCCAGCTGCGACCCGAAAGCAGTGACTGCGCCACGCCGGGATCATAGCCAAAATTGTCAGAAGACAGAGGTGGAGCCTTGTCGGTCAGGTTGATGATCGACAGACGCACCCTGGTATCCCGCAACAGGCCGTACTCTGGGCTATCAAAGCGATAACCCACCGAGAGGTTATAAGTGACGAACGGGTCGATCACGCGCCGGAACACGGTTCTGCCCTGGGTAAAATGGGGCTCGATATAGGAAGGGCGTCCCAGACTCTCATAAATGGCTTGAGTGGTCTGTGCCCCTGAGTCGTGGGTCTTGCCCACATGATAAATGCCGAGACCCGCATTCCAGGAACCATTGCGCCAGAATATATTGCTGGTGCTGCGCCATCTGGCGGCACCATTGGCATAGAGTTCGTTGTTGATGATGGGTGTCACGTTCGGGGGCGCCAGCACCGACTCAGACTTGCCCAGATAAGCCCATTCTGAACTGATCACCACATCGCCGATTGGCAGTTCCCGCAGTTCATAGCGGAAGCCGAAATCCACTCCGCTGTGTTCGCTGGTGGCCAAGTTGAGGAACGGGCGGTTACGGGAGAAAATCCTGCCTGCTGCCGCAACTTGATTATTGGGATTGGCCGCATTGAAGGCGGCGAAGGCTGCAATGTCTTCAGGCGTCAAGGGGTAACGCTCGACATCTCGATCCCCCCTGTAGTTGGCGGTGCCACTGCCAAGGTCGATCTGATCGATAGGGACACCGGCATTCAACTGCTGCTGGGTATAGGCGCGCAACAGGGCAGTATCGCTTTCATTGATCTGGGCAACACTGCGCTGTCCCAACAATCCGGTGCGCCGGATGCGCCAGAAATCCGCATTGACACTGAATCCTGTGAGAAACGGCACATCGATGACAAAGCCGAAGGTGTCACCCTTGGAACGCTGTGCTTCCAGATCCGGGTTGCCGCCAAAGTAAGTCCGCATCACATAGGGGCCTTCGTTCAGGGCAGGATTTCGGTAAAAGTCGATATCACCAGCCCCAGCCGTGATGGTCCAGCGCGGACTCGTGTAAAGCGCCGCCAGGCTGGGAGCCATGAAGCCTTCGTTGTAGGAAGCACGCAGCATCAACCAATCCACTGGTTTCCAGTTGAGGCCCACCTTGGGACGCGTGGTATTGCCAAAATCGTCATAGTCCTCGTAGCGTGCCGACAGATTCATTTCCAGACGGTTGAAAAGAGGAATCTCATTGTCTTCGCTGATCAGTGGCACCAGCATCTCGGCGTAGAGACTGGTAACCCTGCGGTTACCGAATACATCGGGACGCGGCGGATGCAACAGGAAGTCGTTGTTGGTGGGATCAAGCCCGGAATCAACTGGGTTTTCGCCACTGAAGGGCGGACGCACATCCTTCAGATCCTCGCGCCGATGTTCCATGCCAACCGCCGCCATCACATCCCCACCCCACCAGGAGAACAACTCACCAGTGGCGCGTACCTCCGCACTGGCAATGTAGCTGGTGGCGCTGCGGGCAAAGACATCGGAGAATGAATTCACCACCGACTGGGGATTGGTGTAGGGTGCATCCGCCACCACCGCGCCATCCAATACCCGGAAGGTATAGCCGAAAGGATTGTAGGCATTGGCATCATTGCGGGCGATGGCATTCTGCAACCAGCTCTCTCGTACGTCCGGATAGGCTTCATCCTTGCCATTCACTTCGTTGTAGAACAACGACCCTTCCCAGGTCCATGTGGCACCAAAGGACCCTTTCAATCCGGCGGCAATCCTGTAGACATCAGAGGTGGTTTCAATGACTTCGGGGTCCAGATCCGCCAGCGTCATCTGGGTGAAGCTGACCGTCTGTGGCATGCCCGTCAGCCGTGGCGAGCCATCGGGGTTCGGTTCGCCCATGGGATGAAAAAAACGGGAGCCATAAGGGTTGAAAGGGCTTTCCGTGGGCATGACCATGATGTAGTCAGAGGTGGGTGCATTCAAGGCAAGCGGTTGGCGGCGCATGGTGGACACCGCCCGGTAGTAGCCAACCTCGGTAAAGGCCGTAATGGTATCGTTGAAGTCGTACTCACCCGCGAAGTAGACATTTCCCCGGCGTACCCTGGGCGAGGAAAGACCGAATTGGTTGAGGTCGAGGAAGAAATCAGGATCATCGGCCCGGCTCGGTGCAACATTGGTCAGGGTGGGAACGCCATTGACCGGCCTGAAGAAATTGTTGGCAGTGCCAGAACCGACCCGGAAGGTGGGCCAATAACCACGGTTGGTGCGGCCATCGAAGGGGCCACCCACATTGTTGAAGGGCGGTGGCGCGCGATCCACGGTAAATGACGTACGACTGAAGTCGCGCTGGTCCAGCGCAATGCTATCGCGATAAAGAGCTTCCAGGGAGCCAATGTAGCGGGCGCGGCCGTCAAGCAAACTGGTGGATCCAAAGGTCATGGCAAATTGTGTGTTGGCACCACCACCATCTTCAGTAAAACCTTGTCTGATCAGGGTTTCAACGCCATCGAATTCACGCTTCATGATGTAGTTGATGACACCGCCCACGGCATCTGAACCATAGACGGAAGAAGCGCCATCACGCAGCACTTCAATGCGCTCGACACCCTGGGTTGGCAATTGATTCACATTGACCGCCTGGGAAAGGCCAGCCGTCATCGGATTGATGGCCATGCGACGGCCATTGACGAGTATCAGGGTAGCGGTTGCACCCATGTTGCGCAGATTGATGTTGGCATTGTCACCGCGAGCACCGGAGGAACCGAGACGGGTTTCATTCTCGGGCAGGTTGACCACTGACGGCAGTGAGGTCAGCAAGTCAACCGGCAATACCGCTGAACGTACTTCCATGGCTTCCTCGCCGATGACCGTTACCGGAATGGTGCTGTCATTGTCGGAACGGCGAATATTGGATCCGGTAATCACGACTTCCTCGATGACACCAGAGCGCTCCCTTGCCGTGCCCGTGCCAGCTTCCTGGGCAAGTACCGAGGCCGCGCCACCCAAAAGCATCAGTGCGAGAGTACTGCGAACGGTAACAGGCAACACTTTCAATCGGCCGATCCCTGACAACTGTTTCGTGCTTGAACCGGGTAAACACTGAGTATGCTGAACATAGAGATGCATCTTTACAACCTCTTAAAAAATACTGGGAAAAAGGTTGTGGCACTCTACTTTTCAATAATTAGAGGAGTATGAAATTTTAATTAATATCTGATGAACCAGCTTCACTGCCTTATTCTGGTGCGAAATCTTTTTCCTCTTCCTCCAGCCACCGATACAAAGTCCTCCTGCCAATCCCAAGCAGGGCGGCTGCGCGGCGCTTGTTGCCACCAGTCTTGTCCATGATCATTTTCACATAGCGCTTCTGCAGTTCTTCCATGGATGGCATCACATCACCGGCAAGCAAACTGGAATCAATGGCATTGCTGGTTTCAATAGCATGATGCTGCTGACCAGCTATTTTATTTAACATTCGTTCTGGAAAATGTTCTGGCTTGACTTGTGATTCGTTACAGAAAGTCACAGCGCGTTCGACCACGTTGTGCAGTTCGCGGACATTGCCAGGAAAAGGATACTGATTGATCAGTTGCAGGGCCTTGGCGCTGAAACCCTTGATGTCCTTGCCTTGGGCAACCGCCAGTTGTCGCATCAGACGCAGAGCCAGCAGCTCCACATCGCCTTCCCGTTCACGCAGGGGAGGGACTTGCAAGGTAAAGGTTTCCAGACGGTAGTAAAGATCTTCCCGGAACTCTCCCGCATCGACTTTCTGCTTCAAGTTGCGGTGGGTGGCGGCGAGGATGCGGACGTCGACTTTTTCTTCATGATCCTGTCCCACCGGGCGGATGGAACCGTCCTGCAATGCCCGCAACAACTTGGCCTGCAGGGCCAGCGGCATTTCTCCGATTTCATCCAGCAGCAGAGTGCCACCATCGGCTTCCTGCAACAGCCCCTTGCGGGCCTTGGCGGCACCGGTAAAGGCACCAGGTGCATGGCCAAAGAATTCGCTTTCCAGCAATTCCTGGGGAATGCCCGCGCAGTTGACGATGAGAAAGGGTGCCTTGGCGCGTTCACTTTCAAGATGAATGGCCTTGGCCACCAACTCCTTGCCGGTACCGCTTTCACCATTGATCAACACCGGGCCGTTGGCCCGTGCCACCACGGCAATCTGTTCATAAAGCTTGCGCATGGGCGGGCTGTTGCCATACAGACCGTGGAAACCCCTGTCTTCGCGTAAACTGCGGAAACGCCGCACTTCCTCCTTCAGTTGTCGGGTTTCCATCACCTTGCGCACACTGATCAGGAAGTGATCCAGATCCAATGGCTTGGTGAGAAAGTCGTCGGCACCCGCCTTGAGGGCCTCAACCGCCTGCTGCACGCTGCCAAAAGCCGTGATCACGATCAGGCCTGGGCGTATGTCTTCCTGAAATCCTGACACCACCCGGCGTACCACATCCATGCCGGAACCATCCGGCAGACGCAGATCAGTGATCACCAGGGATGGACATTCACCACTTAAATGACCAAGCCCATCACTGATATTGTCACGCCAGAGTACCTGCCAGCCCTCGGCTTCCAATTCATCACTGATCAAGGTTGCCAAGGCACTGTCGTCTTCCACCAGCAACAGCCGCGGCCTAGTCTTGCTCATCAATATCTCCCCTCTCTCGCAAATTCAACCACAGCTCGAACCTGGCGCCGCCCAGCTCACT
>JBJHAY010000017.1:0-20226 GCA_050485205.1 Gammaproteobacteria bacterium | reverse complement strand
TCCGATGGCAGTTCACAGACGGATCAGCAAACCGTGTTCGTAGGCCGTGCCGCCCTCAACGTGCTGGCAGAGTCGCAGTTGGGGATGATCATGACCCATGGCGATACCGGTTCAGACCTTCGGAACAGCCTGGTGGGAGCCGACTTCCGTTACCGCAATTCGCGGCTGCCTGGTGGCCGGGTGGTACAGGCCCATGCCTTTTACCAGCAGACCGATTCCGAAGACATGAGCAACAACGCCAACGCCTCCTATGGTTTTGGCCTGAGCGCGCCCAATAACCAGGGCTGGCGTGGCAACTACTTGTTCAAGCGCATCGAGGAAAATTTCAATCCAGCCTTGGGTTATGTCAACAATACCAACATGCAGGATCATGGCTTGGATTTTGGACATCGCACCTTCATGCCCGCGGGGGGCTATGTGCGCTCCTATTACGTGGGCATGGATGCTTACCGTTCGGAGTGGCTGGACAGCGGAGATGTGATTACCCAGTCCTATGGCCCACGGGTCTCCATTGACAACAACACTGGCGACAATATCTTTGCCCGTGTCATCGTCAATCGTGAGTTGTTGCAGCGGGACTTCACCATCAACCGTTCTTCCGATGGACTGAGACGGGTGGTGATTCCCATGGGCAACTATGTCTTTACTGAATTCATGGGGGGCATAGACTTCGCCAATCAGCGCGAGTGGTCCGGCAGGATCAGCATGAGAGGGGGTGAGTACTTCGATGGCTCACGCTTGCAGATGCAGAGCAGTGTCAACTGGCGTCCCAAGCCTGGATATCAGTTCGGAGTGGACTACACAGAAAATGCCATCAAGCTGGATTACGGTAACTTCACCGTGCGCCAGTGGACCTTGAACACCCAGCTCTCGTTTTCTCCCACCCTTACCTGGTCTACCCTGGTGCAGTATGACAACGTGTCGGAGTTGATTGGCATCAACAGCCGTCTGCACTGGATTCCCGAAGCGGGCAAGCAGGTGTTCCTGGTACTGAACTATGGCCTTGAGGATTTCGACAGGGATAATCGCTTCAACTCCCTGAACTGGGATTTGTCCCTCAAGGCCAACTACACGCTGAGATTCTGACGCCGCTACCCGATGGTTGATTGCTGGGAGGCTTGCCTGCGATGTGGTGGTTGTTGCTTGCCGATGTCGTGCTGATGTTGCATGTGGGCTTTGTGCTGTTCGTGGTGCTGGGGCAGGTTCTGATCATCACAGGTGGGCTTTGCTCCTGGGCCTGGGTGAGACGGCGCCGGTTTCGCTTCCTGCATCTGGCCGCCATCGCCGTGGTGGTGGTGCAGTCCTGGCTGGGCATGATATGTCCCTTGACCCACCTTGAGGTCTATCTGCGTCAACAGGCCGGCGTTGATGCTGTCTACGCCGGTACTTTTATTTCCCATTGGTTGCAAACCTTGCTGTACTACCAGGCGCCGCACTGGGTGTTTGTACTGGTCTATACGTTGTTCGGCGGGTTGGTGTTGTGTAGCTGGTGGTGGCTGCCGCCAACGCCACGGAGGTCCGCATGAATGACTTGTTGGCATTGGTGCTGGTAGGGCAAGCTCCATCAGGAGCCTGCCCACCCTGGTTGATCAGCGGCTGAGGCGGCGATAGTACTCGGCGACGGAATCCTTGTATTCGTCAGGGATTGCTTCGCCGGCAGGGGTACGCACGGTATTGCGTTGGCCGCTGTTGGCTTCCTGGCGCAGGTTAAGCTCCAACTGCTCGATCAGGTTGAGCATTTCGTTGAATTCCTGTGCCAGGATGGTGTCGTTGCGGTTGGTGCGGGAGTACTCCAGTTCCCGGATCAGATCGTACATGCGCGCCAGATCCTCGGTGCCCAGGTTGAGCTCGCCCACGGCCTCGCGGGCCATGCGGGTGAATTCTTCCATGTTGTCATAGAAACCTTCGGGGACCGGGATGTCCTGGGTGAAGTCGTAGTTGCCATCCCACCAGCCATTGTTGGGGCCGCCCCAGGGGCCGAAGTTACGACCGCCGAAGTTTCCACCCCCCGCAGTTTGTTGACCACCCTGCTGGCCCCCTTGCTGGCCGCCAGCCTGCCCCTGTTGACCTTCCTGTCCCTGTTGACCTTCCTGACCAGGCTGTCCGTCCTGACCTTGCTGGCCTTCACCGGGTTGCCCCTGGGCTTCGGCCAATTGCCGTTGCAGTTGGTTGCGGAGGTTCTGGGCTTGTTGACGGGCGCGGTCCAGTTCGCTGTCACTGCCGCCGGAGCCGGCCGCCAGTTGCTGGGCACGCTCCAGTCGCTCAGCCAGACGGCGCATGCCGGCGGTGACACCGCTTTCGCCTCCGGCAATGTAGAGGCCATAGCCACTTTCGATGTAGAGGGCGCTTTCCGCGATCACCCGTTCCAACTCAGCCTCCACCATGTCATTGTTGGCGCGCTGCAACTCGTTGATGGCATCGGGTACTTCTCGGTCGAAGCGTTGCATGGTGTTCTGCATCTGAGCTTGCAGGCGCTGCAACTCGCCGGCGAGTTCCTGCTTCTCGCTGGCCAGCTCGAATTCCTCGCTGCGGGTCATGCCGCGGCTGTTGGGGTTGTCGCCGCTTTCACGCTCGGCCACTGCCCGCTCCATGGCATTCTGCAGTTGTTGCTCCATGCGCTGCTGATCGCGCAGCAGGCGTTCGGCCTGGCCGGCCATGTTGTTGAAGGATTCCTGCATGGAAGCCAGTTGCTCCTGACCCAGTTGGTCACGGGCTCCTTGCAACTGACGCCTGGCCTCGTCGGCGGCACGCTGCAATTCTTCCTGGCTGGGCTCGCCGCGCATGGCTTCGGAGGACTCGTTCATGGCGCGGATCGCGCTTTCGAGGCGGCGCTGCAGTTCGCTCTGGGCAATCTGCTGGCCTTGTCCGCCACCACCCTGGCCGCCTTCGCCTGATTGCTCACCGGATTGCTGACCACTTTCCTGGCCACCTTGCTGACCTTGCTCTTGTCCCTGCTGGCCTTGCTGACCCTGTTGTCCTTGCTGGTTGCTGGCCTGCTGGTTGCGGTTGCGCTCCAGTTGGTCGAGGCGCTCCTGCAGGCGCTCGGCTTCGCGCCGCAGCATGTCCTGCTGATAGCGCTGGGCTTCGGTGACCCGCTGTTGGTTGCGCATGCTGTTGGCCAGTTGCTCCTGGCGGCGGGCCAGTTCGTCCAGCTTCTTCATGATGTCCTCGGCTTCCTGGGCCTGGGCCCTGGGAGTGGAGGCGGAGCTGCCGGTCTCGTACTGGTTCTTCTCCATGTCCATTTCCAGCTCGAACATTTCCGCCAGGTCGGCGGCACGGCCACCACCGCCACCGCCACCACCGCCGGTTTGCTGGCTGAGGGTAATGTCGTTGAACACGGATTCGGCACGGAGCAGATGCTGCAATGCTTCCTGGGCTGGTAACAGGGCATCGTCCAGTTCCACCGAGGCCAGTTTGTCGGAGGCCGGGTACATGGATTGCACGGCTTCTTCCATGCTTTGCACGAAGCGTTCGATGTCGGGATCACGGTTGAGCTGGCGGGCACGGGTACGGTCAGCCAGGGTTTGCGCCTGTTGGGCCAGGGTGGTCTGCAGTTCCGACAGCAGGGAGGCATTGATTTCCACCTGGGTGGAACCTTCGCCCTTCTCTTCCTGTTCGCGGATCAGGTTCCAGGTGGAGACGATGATCTGGCGCTGGCGCTGGGAGATTTCGTCCTGTGGACCACCGCCACCCATGCCGCCACCGCCACCGGACATCTGGGATTGGCTGTAGCGGCGGTTGAAGGGTTGCACGGTGATGAAGAACATGTCGGTGCGCACGGTCTGGGCACGGTCGGCAGCCTGGGCGTAGTAGGAAATGATGTCGCCGGGCACCAGGGGCACCATCTCAGGTTCGACGGTTGCGGCCTGGTCTGCTGGCTCTTCCTCTTGTTCTCCCGGCAACACGATGTTGAAGGCGCCAACCTGGGTGCCCTGGCGGGCACCGGCGCGAATGGCAGGGGTGCGCATGTCTTCGAGCATGAACAGATGCTCGGCGGTGACTTCGCGGGTATTGGGCTCGGTGAGGTCCAGGGTCTGCCATTCGCCACCGTTGATGGAGTATTTCAGCTCCACGCTGGCGAGGCCGAAGTCGTCCTTGGCTTCGACTTCCACCATGACTTCCTCGATGTTGCTGGCGTTCCAGTCCTGGCCGGGCCGCACGAAGCGGATTTCCGGGCGGCCATCTTCCGCCAGGCGGATGAAGAAGTCATCGCTGAGGCGCACCTGCTCGCCGCCCACCACGGCGGCCAGATAGTACTCGCCTTCGTCGTTGACGGTGAAGTCGGTGCTGCCCTGGTTGCCCTCCAGGGCAAGGGCCTGCTCCTGTTTGTTGAGGACCAGTTGGCCCTGCTGCAAGGGCGCGGAGGTGGTCACGGTCAACTCCACCCTGGTTTCAGGCAGCACCTGAATGTCGCCACCACGCTCAACCGTTTCCGGCTCGCGGGAGGTCCATTCCGGGTAGTGATAGGTAAGACTGATGTTCTCGATGGAAGGCACGTCCACCACCTGCACCTGGTATTCCGGGGTGCGCACGCCGCTGGCGGTGATGTAGTAGTTCATCGGCTCCTGCATGGAGAAGAAGGTGAACTCGAAGCCATTGCCACTGGCTACCATGGGTACTTCCTGCCAGTCGCGGCTGCCGCTTCTGACGTGGATCACGGCACGGTCGGGATCAAAGCCCTGCATGGTGCCGATGATGCGCAGGTTGGCGCCGCGGCGCACGCTCTGGTCTCCCGGCGTCACCGCAATGGACTGGGGTGGCAGCAGGCCGTCCACGGCCCAGCCGGCAAACAGGTTGCGCAGGCCGAAGTTCATCATGCCGGGACCGGCGATCAGCAAATAGAGCAGCACCAGGGTGGCACCGGCAGTAATGGCGCCGGCAATGTTGATTTCCTTGGCTGGCACTTGTTGCGCCACTGGTTGGCGCTCACTGACTTTGAGGGCGTCCTCGGCCAGCAGGTCACGGAAGGGATTGTTGACTTCCATGGTGGCGTAGGTGCGGATGCGGCCCTTGAACTCAGGCCCCCTGGACTCGACCATGCTGCTGAAGTTGTCACGTAATTTACGCAGCGGCAGCAGCAGGTAGCGCGCGGCGGCGACGGCTATTCCAGCCAGCAGCAGCAGGCGGAACAGGTTGACGGTGCCACCGGCGTAACCGGTCTGCCTGGAAAACCAGGCCCCGGCCACGGCCACCACCAGCAGTACACAGGCGATGACGGCGGCGCCGCGTAGAATGGTGAGTTGGCGCAGGCGTTGCCTGAAGGATTCCAGGTACTGGTCGAGCTGGTTGGATGCGCGCATCTATGTCGCTCCTGTTTTGAAACTCAAATGCCGGTTACTGAGTATAGATTCCGCAAGGATGCTCAAAGCAAGCAAAATCAGCAGAATTCTCCAAATTTCCATGGTGTCGGTCTGTTCCTGGCGCACTGCCGCCAAAGAGCCGGTGCTACCCGCCTGGGTGGCTCCGGCAGCGGCGTTTTGCCAGGTTTGCATCAGTTGGACGTCCATCACACTGAGGTCTGATTCCCTGGTATCTGGGTTGACGGCGATCAGTTGTTCGCCGCTTGGGGTGACCACCCGGTAAAAGCCGGTTTGGGTCAATTGAATGTCCTGGGAGCGGGCGGTATCCGCCAGGTCGAGCAGGGCATTGCCGCGTGGGTCGAAAACCTGTCCCGCTTGTTGTAACTGAACGAAGCTGTCCACCACCTGTTGACGTTGCACCACATCCTCGTTGGAAAGATAACGCGCGGCCTCGGCCATGAATGTGACAAAGACCGGATGCACGGGTAAATCCGTGCCCACATTGTCGAGGCTGGCATTGAGCAGCAGCATGCGGCCCTGGTTACGGCGGTGTTCCAGCAGGAAGGGGATGTTGCCGTTGAGGTTGATCAGCACGTTGTCCTGATTCTGGGGGGTCAGAGGCAGGGCTCGGCCGATGTTGACATTGGTCCAGCCGGTGGACTGGGACAGTACCGGGTGACTGCCGTCGATGCGGGTGATGGCGCGGCGGCCTTCGTTGGTGAAGTTGACGCTGGGTGCCTGGGCGTGGCCGGATACCGGCAGCGCGGCAAGCCCGGCACTGCGCTGGCCCAGGGTGGCGAGAATGGCGCCGCCGCCATTGAGGTAGTTGAGCAGGGCGGTGGCGAGACTTTGGTTGACGATGCCAAGGTCGTCGATGACAACCCAGGTGTAGCGTTGCAGGATGCGCACATCCAGATCGGACAGGCGGGTGGTCTGGACCTCGTAGGCGCGGGGGCCGGTTTCCAGGGCCGCGCTCATGTAGGTCACCGCCAGTGATTCAGGGTCAGTGGTCAGCAACAACACGGGGGAAGGCGGCGCATTGTCCATCACGCTGAAGCGGCTGTCGTCCTGGGGCAAGGCGTCATTGGGGGCCAGAATGGCCTGAAGGTGGTTGTCGCCGGGCTCGAAATCCAGGTTGCGGAAGCGGAAGAAAGCCTGGCCGGAAGCAGGCACGGTTTGGCGCAGTTCGCCCTGAACTGTGTCGTTGACCATGAGCGTGACGGTCTTTTCCACGGCTTCGGTATTGAAGCCACGCACGGTGACGGTAACTTCCTCCTGGCCCGGCAGGATGGATTCCACCACCCAGTTGGGCTGATCAGCCGTCACCACCCGGTGCGGAGACAGGGTCACTGGGCGGCCATTGATGGTGCGCGGCACCATGTCGGCGAAACGCACCGGTTGTCCACTCTGCTGGAAGTCGCTGATGAAGTGCATCATCACGTTGGCGTCACTGCGCTCGATGAGACCATTGAGGCTGCTGATCATGGCGCCGTAGTCGAGGCGCCCCTGGCCGGGGCTGAGTCCGGCCAGAGCCTCGTTGAGACGGCCGCGGTTGTCGTCGCGGTTGGAGAGGGTGCGGACCCTGGCACCGGCGGCGTAGATGCTGGCCTGGTCGCCTCCCTCCATGTCGGCGATGATGCCACGGGCAATGTCCAGGGCCTGTTGGAAGCTGTCACCCCGGTTCATGGAGAAGGAAGTATCGATGACGATGACATGATGGGTGTCGCTATCCGCCAGCAAGGCACTCAAATGTCTCTCCCAGATCGGCTTGGTGAAGGCCAGGGCCAGCAACAACACCAGCAGGATGCGCAGGGCCATCAGCAGCAGGTACTTGAGTTTGCGCTGCACATGGATGCGGTGCTTGGCGGCTTCCATGAACATGGTGGAGCTGAATTTTTCACGCTCGGTGGCGTGGGTCTCCAGGCGGTGCAGCCAGATCGGCAGGGCGATGCCCAGCAGGCCGAGCAGGAACAGGGGATTCAGAAAAGTCATTAACCGCGTTTCTCCCTGAATTTCAGATAGCTGTGGAGGGTTTTGTCCAGGGGCTGGCTGGTGTCCACCAACACATGGTCGGCGCCGATGCCGCGTGCCGCTTCCTCGATGGACTTGGTGTGGGCCTTGATGCGCTCCGGGTAATCCTTCTTCATGTAAACCGGGGACACCTCGATGGCATGACCGGTTTCCATGTCCTCGAACAAGGTGGCTTCCTTGATGTCGGGATTGATCTCCAGGGGGTCCAGCAATTGGAACAGGACGATGTCATTACCCTGGTGGGCAAGGGGGCGCACGCTCTCCAGCATTTCCTGCGGGTCACAGTAGAAGTCGGAGATCACCACCACCATGCCGCGTTTTTTCACATGCTCGCGGAAGCGGCTGAAGGGCTTGTGCAGGCTGGTACCCTGAATCGCTTCCGCCTTGTCGATGGTGTGGATGACTCCCTGCAGGGCGCCGGTACGGCTCATGGGCGGGCGGTAGTCGATCACTTCGTCGTTGAAGATCATGATGCCGACGGCGTCATGTTGAGTGTTGGCCAGGTAGGCCAGGCTGGCTGCCAGGTACTTGCCGTATTGAAGCTTGCTGGTGCCCTGGGAGCCATAGCCCATGGAGGCGCTGGCATCCAGCAGGATCATCAGATGACTGTTGGTGTCGCCACGAAAACGCTTGATATAGGTGCGATCGGTGCGGGAGTAGACGTTCCAGTCGATGTAGCGCGGGTCGTCGCCTTCGGCGTAGGACTTGTATTCGGCGAATTCCTGGCTGAAACCGAATTTGGGGGAACGGTGCAGACCGATCACGAAGCCTTCCACCACGAATTTGGCCACCAGCTCCAGGTTTGACAGGCTTGCCAGAACCCTGGGGTCCAGCAGCCTGGTCTGGGCATTGCGGTTGTTGGTGGCCTGTTTCACTCGGGCACCTTCACGTTGCTCAGCATGCTCTTGATGATGTCGTCCACGGTCACACCATCGGATTCCGCGTAGTAGTTGGCGAGAATTCTGTGGCGCAGAATCGGCGCGGCCAGGGTCTGGATGTCTTCAGCAACCACGTGGTAACGGCCATGCATCAGGGCCCTGGCCTTGGCCGCCAGTACCAGGTTCATGGTGGCACGGATGCTGGAGCCGAAGTTGACATATTTTTTCACTGTGTCATTGGCGAGGGAGTCGGAGGGGCGGGTGGCGCGCACAATGTCCACCGCGTAACGGTTGAGGTTGTCAGCAATTGGCACCTGGCGCACCAGCCATTGGAATTTGAGGATTTCGTGACCATTGGTGCAGGCCGTTACCTTGGGCATCTCGATGCTCTTGGTGAAGCGGTCGATAACCGCCAGTTCTTCCTCGGCGCTGAGGTAGTCCAGCAACAGGTTGAACAGGAAGCGGTCCTGCTGGGCTTCCGGCAGCGGATAGGTGCCTTCCTGCTCAATGGGGTTCTGAGTCGCCAACACGAAGAAGGGCTTGGGCAGTAGATGATTCTGGCCCCTGACGGTAACGGTGCGTTCCTGCATGGCTTCCAGCAGGGCGGCCTGGGTCTTGGGCGGCGTGCGGTTGATTTCGTCCGCCAGCAGGACGTTGGTGAAAACCGGGCCGGGGACGAAGCGCCAATTGCGCTTGCCGTCCTGGCCTTCCTCGACGATGTCGGTACCCGTGATGTCGGTGGGCATCAGGTCGGGAGTGAACTGGATGCGCTTGAAGGTGAGACCGAGGGCGGTGGCGAGGGTATGGACAAGAAGTGTCTTGGCGGTACCGGGCATCCCGGTGATGAGACAGTGACCACCCACATAAAGGGTGATCAGGAGGTTGTCCACCACTTCGTCCTGGCCGACGATGGTGCCGCGGATCTGTTCCACGATGGCCTTGTTGGCGGTCTGGAAAGCACTGACCAGTTCGCGGGTTTCGTCGCTGCCGATTTCTGTCACTTCTGTCATATTGTCTTCCTGCGTCTTGTTGATGGTTATGCCTTTTGACGATTAAGTCTTTCGACGGTTATGTCTAGTCCGTTCTGTCCTGCAGGGCTCCTGTAGGAGCCTGCCTTGCAGGCGACAGCATGTCACCTTGCAGTGTTCAAGTGGCGCGACCCTGTCGCGAGCAGGGCTCGCTCCTGCAGGGATGGGCCTGTCAGTTCTGTTGGCGGCTCAATTCCAGTAGCAAGAGTTGGGCCGGACGGAACTGGGGCGCGATGTCCAGCGCTGTCATCAGGTGCTCCTGGGTTTGTTCAATGTCATCCAGGGCCCGGTAGGCGCGGGCGATCCGGTAGTGGGCCGCGGCCTGGTCCAGGGGCTTGAGGGCCAGGGTGACCTTGTATTCACGCAGGGCCTCCTCGGGGCGGTCCAGAGTCATCAGAGTGTCGCCGAATTTGTTGTGCAGATCTTCATCAAAGGGGTCCACCCAGTTCAGTGCCATGAACACTTCCGCGGCATCCTCATGGCGGCCACGCTCCACATAGCGGTCGGCCAGGGCCTTGAGGGCGCGTGGGGCATAGCCGCCCCTGCGGAAAAAAGTTTCCAGGGTTTCAAATTCGAGCTCTGTTTCATCCAGGCGCGAGTAGGCGCGTGCCAGGGCGATATAAGGGCTGTCGCCTTCCACATAATCGGGATAGGTGAAAATGGCGCGCTTGGCGGCTTCCACTGCTTCTTCCCAGTTTTCCGCCTGCAGGGCCTGGAAGCTGGCGCGGTGGTCATGCTGCCAGGTGGAAAGTTGGCTCAGCAGGGGGCCGAACTGGACGTCGATGTATTGCTTGAAGTGGCGGTCCAGTTCTTCCATGGAGATTTCCAGCACTGCTTCGATGGCCTCGTTGGTGCTGGTGCCGTCGGTAAATCTGTAGAGGATGTCGACGATCTTGTCGAAGCCATATTCCTCATCCAGGAACTCGAATACCAGACCCGCCTGCATGTAGGAAACAATGACCTGGTTGTCGTAAGTGGGACGCATGAAGCCGTCGTCCAGTTGCGAGATGGGCAGCAGCTTGCCCTCGGCCATGGCCTGCAACACGCCAGTGGGGATGCGGATGCCGGGAATCGGACCAGTGCGCCATTCCTCGAATACGGAAATGCCCTCGCTGAACCAGCGCGGCACGCCATGCTTGGTGGCGCCGAGGGTGAAGACGTGGGCCATTTCGTGCCACAGGGTGGTGCCCCAGTGGTAGCTTTCCTCGGGATGGCCGGAGGGGGAGTCCATGGCGAACAGATAACCGAAGGCAACGCCGAGAATGCCGACGCCGGGCATGCCGATGGAGCGCACCACGAAGTCCTCGTGATTGGGGAATATTTCCACCACGATGGGACGGGTCGGGGTGAAGCGATAACGCTCGGAGAAGGCAGCGATGCTGTCCTCCGACAGCTGGCGCGCATAGTCCTTCAACACGTCGCGCTCGTTGCGATGCAGCCGTAACACCAGGGACGGCAGGCCGTTGCTGGCATCGGGGGGATCAGGGTAGTTCACCAGCACGAATTCGTTGACGAAGGTTTCCAGCAGTCGCAGGATGTTGACTCCCTTGGGATTGAATGGGTCGCCCTCATAGGCGATGCGGGCGTGCTCGACGGCTTCGTTGACCCGGTTCAGGCGCAGGTGGTTCTGTCCCAGCTCCAGATGGGCTGGCCAGTGATCGGGTTGGACTTCCACGGCCTTCTGGTAAAACTGGCCGGCTTCTTCATAGCGGCGAGTGATGCTGGCAAAGTAGCCGGGAATGGCATAGGCGTCGCCATAGACCGGACTTTCTTCCAGGGCCCTGGCGATGAAGGGTTGCGGGTCTTCGCGGGTGACGAAGGCCAGGGCGGCCTCTAGGGCATGCAACTCCATGGTGGGGAGGTCTTCCTCCCGCGCCAGTTGCTGGGCCTCGCGCAGGGTTTCGGCAGCCCGCTCGTACTGGTCCTGTTCCATTCGTGATCTCAGCATCAGGATCAATGCCCGCAGGCGCGCGCCGGGCGGCGAACCCAGGCTTTCCATGATGGCACCGATATGGCGGTTGAGCTGTTCCCCCGAACCGCCCTGACTGAGGGCGGTGGCGGCACCGGCATGGGCGTAGGCATTGGCGCTGTCGATGTCGAGGGCTTCCTCGAACAGGGCCATGGCGTCCGCGTACTGATAGGTCTGGATGAACAGTTCTCCCCAGCGTACCCGGATCTCGGCTTTTTCAGGGTTGGCGTTGACCGCGGACTGGAACAGGGAATTGGCGGTTTTCAGATCGCCCAGGGCCCAGGCGGCCTCGGCGCGGACTTCGGTGGGATGGCTGAGAGCCAACAGGCTGTTGTAGCAGTTGCGGGCCTGAGCCGACTGGCCTGACCAATGCAGGGTTTCGCAGTTGACCAGGTCGCTGTAATCGACGGCGCCATAAAGGGGCTGACGCGCCTCGGCCGGCGCCATGTTCAGGGACAGAACGCAGGCGAGCGCAAGACCGGCCTTGAGGCCGGGCCAGCGTGCTACATGGCGGCTGTCAATACTCGTCGTCATTGCTGCCTCCGCCTGATGCGCTTCCGCGCAGGCGATCGATTTCCTCGGTGATCATGGCTGACTCCAGAATCAGCGCTTGCAGTTGCCGCACGTAATCCTGGTTGTCGAGCTGCGAGCGCCGCAGTTGCAGAGCCTCAATGTCATTGTCCAGACGCTGGCGTTCAGCCAGCAGACGCTCCATTTCCGGGTCGCCGCTGGCGGCAATGGCCGCGGTTTCGGCATCGGTGATGCGGGTCAGGCTGAATTGGGCCGCGCCTTCACCCCGTATCTGGGGGTGTTCGGTGGCCAGGCGGCCGGCTGTTTCATAGAAGGCGGCGGTGCGGCGCTCGGCGAAGTCGAAGGCTTCCTGCACGCTGACGGTATTGTTCTTGTTGAGGTCGGCGGATTCGCTCACCAGAGCCTCGGCGAAGAAGGCGCCGAACTCAGTGGCATTGCGTTCATTGCCGCTGCGGGTGGCGGTGATGATGAGGCGTCCGTCCTTTTCCAGTTTTTCGAGAATGGCGCCACTGGTGCTGGAAGTGTTGACCAGGAAGTGGTTCTGACCTGGCAGCTGGTCCAGGATGGCATCAAGGTCGGCGGTGGTGATGTCCGGGCCGGGGATGTTGAACTTGTACTCGCTGCCATCCCAACTGCCATGGCCGATCAGGTAGATGGCGGCTCTGTCGTTGTCGTTCATGCGCGTGGCCTTCTGCTCGAAGTGAGTCAGCAATGCTTCACGGGTCGCGTCTTCACCACTGAAACTGGTGACGAAGTTTTCTCCGGCCAGCGCCACCGAGGCCTCGTGGATGCGTTGCCGCTGGGAGTCGAAATTGCGCTGGTACTCGGGCATGCCGCCGAGGCCCTGGACAATGGTCACATACAATTCGGCTTGCGCGAGCGGCGCGGCCAATACCAGGCAGAGGCTGGCGGTGAGGCGCAGCCAGGATTGCGACGGGAGATGCGACGGATACTTCATCAGATGGTCCTCCAGTGGCGGCGCAGCAGCCATTCCATGGTCTTCAGCATGGCCAGCAGCAGGAAGAAGAAGGGAGCGTCCCACAGGGGACGAATGTCCTGCTCGGTAATGCCCGCGGTGGAGTAGCTGATGGCTTCGGGAATCTCTGACCACTGGGCCGCGGTCCAGTAGCGTCCGCCAGTGGTATCGGCGATGCGTTCCAGCAGGGCCCGGTTCTGGCGGATGCCGAAGGACTCGGAATTCTGCTCGTAGCGCACCGCGCTGCTGACCGAGTTTTGCGGGTCCTCACCAATGCGGGAGATGGCTTCGATGCTGTAGAGGCCAGTGCTGGCCGGGGTAAAACGGGCCTCGTAGACGCCGGGTTGGTCGGGCGAGGGTTGCAGGTCCATGCTCAGGAACTGGTTGTTGTCAGAGGTGATCAGGGTGGTGATGGCGATGCCGACGTTGGCCTCATCCTGAGGGTCGCGGATCTGAGCCCGAATCACGATGTCGTCGTTCACCACTCGGGTGGTCAGTTCGAACGGGCGTGGCGAGTTGGCCACCAGGCCGCGGGCCAATTGACGCCAGAAGGTTTCGTGGCGGTTGTCGTCCAGGGGCAGGCTCATCTGCCAGCGCCAGGTACCGCCGGTGGCCATGATCCAGGTTTGGCCGCGGCCATAGGGCTGGGTCACCAGCAATGGCAGCTGGCGGCCATCCACTTCCACGCTCAGCAAGGTGGTGGCTGCCGGGCGCAGAGGACCAATGTGCTGGTAATCGGCCACTTCCGGCAAGGTGGACCAGAGCGCCTGGTTGTCGCGGTCGTTGCCGGAGAGTTGCAGCAGTGGCGACAGCCTGCCGCTGTCGGTGAGCCGCACCGGGGCCTTTTGACGCACAAAGTCGGAATTGCCCCGGTCGAGGCGGGAGGGCAGTATCTGGTTGACCACGGATTCGCTCCAGCCACCCCGGCCGAGGCCGCGCAAGCCCGCGATCATCATCAGGTTGCCGCCGCGCTCGCTGACGAAGTCATGGATCATGTCCTGCTGGGCGGCGGTGAATTCGGCCAGCTCCACACTGCCGATGATGAGGGCGTCATACTCGTAAAGCTCCCGCCGCTCAGTGGGGAAGCCTGCCTCCAACTGCTCGGGTGAGTCGATGCCCTGGCGGTAGAATTTGTTGGGCGTGACCCGCAACAGGGTGGTGAGTTGCACGCTGGGGTCATCCTCCAGGGCGCGCTGCATGAATTTGTATTCCCAGCGCGGCTCGCCTTCCACGTAGAGGATGCGGTAGCGGCTTTCGGGCACATCCACCACCCGGGAGCGGGTGTTGTTGGCAAGGTTGCGTTCTCCCGGCAGGGCATCCAGGGTGAAGCGCAGATCCAGCTGACCCGGTTCTTCCACCTCGATGTCGACGAAGGCCACGGTAAGATTGTCGTTGGCATTGAGGGGCACTTCGTGGACCCCCAGGAAAGTGTCGCCATCGTAAAGCCTGAGCCTGGCATTGCCGCCCTGGTCGTGGCGAATGCTCACCTGGGCCGACAGCGTGGTGCCGGGGAGCGCTTTTTCCGGCACGACGACGTTGGTCAGTTCCAGGTCTTCGGGAATCACCTCGCGGCCGATGCCAACAGTGTGCACCGGGACGCCAAAGGCCATGATGTCGTTGAGATCGGCCTGGCTGATGCTGCCGCTGGTGTCGGCGCCGTCACTTATCATGATTACCGCCCCCACCGAGGCGCTACCGGATTGACGCAATGTTTGCAGCAGGGACTGGCCCAGGTTGGTGAGGTTGCCAGGGGGTGGCAGCTCCTCGAAACTGTCCAGCGCCGTGGCGTCGTTGGCAAAGGCGAACGGCAGGATGTCATAGGATTCGCGCAGCGGAGCCAGTGCCTGCTCTGTGAGCAGGGCCTGGGCCTGACTCATGCGGCTGCTGTCTCCGTCCACGTAGGCCATGCTGGCGGAAGTGTCGAGGACGATGGCGACGGCGTTCTCGCCGGGCACCAGGCGTTCCGTCATCAGGGCTGGTTGCCACAGGATGGTGAGGATTACGGCGATCATCAGGCATTGGAGCAAGCCGATGGTGGCGAGCTTGCCCCAGCCGAGGGTCTTGCGTTTCCACACCATCATGGCGCTTACGCCGACCAGTACCAGGACGATGGCGGCCAGGGAGGCCAGCGGTGACCAGCCATTGGCCAGCACCAGTTCGCTTTCAGCGAATACCGCCGGAGAGTACTTGAACAAAAACTCAACCATACTGACTCACCTGTTGACCCGGTAATCTGGTAATGCCGGGGTCATTCCCAATTCATCAAGACTTCCCTCAGCATGTCTGTAAAAACCATGTGTCGTCCAGTCGGGTCAGTGGGGTGACTAGCGAGGCTCTCCCTGCCCCTCAGGGTGCTTGCTTGGAGGCTAGAGAGGGCGTCTTACGAGGTTTACAGCATTTCAAGGCATTCCTGGGCGTGCGGCGCTTTTTCAAGGCGTGAGCACGAATATAAACACGTTTATTGGAAAATTGCCATCCCCCGCCCTGCTCCCATATGTGCCAGACCGAACATTTTAGGATTCAGCTTCAATGTCATCTAAGCACGCGGAAAAAGGCGGTTTTTTTCCTGCTTTCCGGGGGCTGGCTGCTTCCTTGTGCCAGACGATGTTTCGTGTATATTGCTGTTGCACGATTCGCGGGCAAATCCATTGGCAACCCGACCCTTGCGGGCCTGTCATGACTGTGACTGCAAACGGGGGAAAAAGTGTCATGAATTTGTTCAGATTTTTGTTCCGCGTGCCAGTGTTGGCCCTGGTGCTTGCCTGGACCACGGCCTGTTCCCAGGACGGCGCGGGCAGCGCCAACCCGCTGACCTCTGAGCTGGTGGAGAACATGGTGGCGGCCATGGGGGGCTGGGAATCCATTGAAGCCGTTGACTACCTGGTGCAACGGGGCAGCGGTCGCAGGGAGCGCCTCGGGCAAATTCCCGAGACCGGCGCCGCTGATCCTTCCGCCACCCTGAGCAACCTGCTGGAAGTCATCGACCTTCGCAACGGGCGCGCCGCCTTCGATAATGAGGTATTGGTCGATGGCGGCTTCAGTCAGCACCGGACCGAAGTGCTGACCCGCCTTGACGGCCAGCCCGTGGCCTGGGGCACCACCGCTGGCAGGGTTCGCCAGGCCACTTCCGTGAATGGTCTGTTCAGCTGGGCCACCCAGAATTCCCCTGAAATCCTGCTGCGCCGCAACATACTGCATGTGGTGAAGGCTGCCGCCAACGTGCCCGCTGGACAGCGCGCGGAGGCGCGCATGATCGCCGGCCGCAGCTTCTGGTATGGCTGGACCACTGGAGATGGCGGCGAAATCATTGGTCTGTTGTTCGATCGCGACACTGACCTGTTGGCGGCCTATCTGACGCTCGACACCGATAGCATGCTGGGTGATCAGGACGCCCGGTACAACCTGGGGGATTACCGCCAAGCGGGACAGTTACTGCTGCCTTTCAGTCTCGACATCGACAAGGGTGGCAGGCCTTATGCCTCGGTGCGCTACCAGGAGATCAGTTTTGATGATCCGGAGGCGCTGGCCTTGCTGGAGATTCCCGAAGATGTCATGCCCCAGGCCCGGCAGGTGCTGGACAGTGGCGGCTCCTGGGTGCCTCTGGCGTGGCAGCCCGCAGGCGCTGGCGTCTTCCACGTGGAGGCCTTTTCCCACAACAGCATGGTGGTGGAATTCCCCAGTTTCGTGGTGGTGGTGGAGGCGCCCTACACCGAGGCCCAAAGTCTGACGTTGGCGCGCATGATCGAAGCGCGGCTGGGCAAGCCGATCCGCTATGTGGCGCCCACCCATCCTCACTACGATCACACCGGCGGCGTGCGGGCCATGGCCTCCCTTGGCGCCAGCGTGCTGGTGGCCGCAGGACACGAGGCGGAAATGCGCATGATCGTGGAGTCGCCGCATACCAACCCCCCTGATGCGCTGGCGCAGGAGACCGCCGAGCGCGCCGAGGTGGGCAGAGTGGAGGTTTTCTCGGGAATGACCGAAGTAAGCGAGGGTAATCAGCGCCTGCAGCTATATGAGGTGTTCGGCATTCCCCATGTCAATCCCATGGTGTTGGCCTATGTGCCGGAAGCAGGTGTGCTGTTCCAGAGTGACCTGTTTTTTGGCGGCCCTGGCGCCGACGCCACGGCCCTGTATCAGGCCATCCGGTCATTGGGACTGCAGGTGGACACCATCGTCGGTGGGCATGGTGGAATCCTGCCCTTCAGTCTGCTGGAGAGCGTGGTGCAGTCGAACTGATCATCCGGCAATTGAACGATCACCCTGATGGATTCAATAGTCACTGTGCTGTGATCATTGCCAGGTGCTGGTCGCCTGGTGCTTGAAAGTAAAACAATAAAACAGGGGAATACAGGAAGCATGAGGCTGCGATCGCTGCAGGAAAAACTGGGTCCGGGCTTGTTGTACGCGGCCACGGCGGTTGGTGTATCTCATCTGGTGCAGTCGACCCGGGCCGGTGCCACCTATGGCATGATCATGGCGGGCTATGTGGTGTTCATGTGCCTGCTTAAATATCCCACCTTCTTCTTCGGCGCCCGCTACACCGCCGCCACCGGGGAAAGCCTGGTGCAGGGCTATGGGCGCATGGGCAAGTGGTTGCTCTACCTCCTGTTTGTGATGCAATTGTTTGAATTCACCTTCGGCATAGCCGGAGTGGCCATCGTCAGTGCCGGCTTGGCCAAAAATGTACTTGGTCTGGCGTTGGGGGACATTCCCATGGCCGTGACCCTGGTGGCCGCCTGTCTGGTGATGCTGGCCGTGGGCCGTTATGCCCTGCTGGAGGATGTGACCCGGGTGCTGGTGGTGGTGTTTTCGGTGGGCACGGTGGTGGCGGCCGTGCTGGCCTTTGGTGGAATCGAGCGCGGCGAGGCCGCGCTGTCGGCGGACATGACCCTGGATGTGCCCACTATTCTGTTTCTGGTGGCGGTAGCGGGCTGGATGCCTACCGGTACCGCGGCGGCGGTGTCCATTTCTCTTTGGATCAAGGCCAAGCAAAAGCGGGTCGGCAGGGCGGTGACGGTGCCCGAGGCGGATTTCGACTTCAATCTTGGTTATTTCGCGGCCATTTTTACCGCGGTCTGCTTCGTGGTGCTGGGCACTTATGTACTGTTCATTCCAGGGGTCGCGCCGGACCCAGACTCCGCGGGCTTCGCCGCTCAGTTGATGAGCCTGTTCACCGCAACCCTGGGAGCTTGGACCTGGCCCATCATTGCCGTGGCATCCATGGCTGTCATGCTGTCCACCTTGATTACCCTGATTGACCTGCTGCCGCGCACCTCGGCGGCCATCGTCACTCAGTTGTGGCCTGACAGCTGGGGTGAGCAGCGCCAGACCGGTCTTTATCTGGGATTCATCGGCCTGGAACTGGTCTTGTTGCTGGCGGTTCTGCTGGGCTTGATGCAGAACTTCGCCACTTTTATTGATCTGGTGACGTCCATGGGCTTCATCGTGGCGCCGGTGATTGCCTGGCTCAACCACATCGTCATGTTTTCTTCACACGTGCCCGCCGCCCATCGTCCCGGCAAGCTGCTCTTTTATTGGAGCCGTTTTACCATTGCCAGTCTCAGCGTGGTGGGCCTGGTCTTTCTGTATCTGAAACTTAGCGCCTGAACCAAAGGAGTTTGTTGCCGATGATGGCATCGCTGTCCAAGTCCCGCATCATTGCCCCCCCTGGATTCAATCGCTGGTGGGTGCCGGTGGCCTCGGTGGCCATCCATCTGTGCATCGGTTCTGTCTATGCCTGGAGTATTTACAATCCGCCCCTCACCAGGCTGCATGGTGTGGTGACACCCGCCGCTGGTGATTGGAGCCTGTCCCAGGTGACCTGGATATTCTCGGTGGCGATAGTATTTCTTGGCTTGTCCGCCGCCTTTGCCGGTCGCTGGTTGGAAAAGGTGGGGCCACGCATGGTGGGCACGGTGGCGGCCTGCTGCTGGGGCGGTGGCTATCTCATCGGCGGTGTTGGCATCCTGACCCACCAGTTGTGGCTGCTGTACCTGGGTTATGGCGTGATCGGCGGCTGTGGCCTGGGCTTGGGCTATGTGTCGCCGGTCAGCACCCTGATTCGCTGGTTCCCGGATCGTCGTGGTATGGCCACCGGCATGGCCATCATGGGTTTCGGCGGCGGCGCCATGATCGGCGCGCCACTCAAGCGCTTCCTGATCGAAACCTTCTACCAGGCGCCGGAATACCTGGGCGCCAGCAACCAGCTCACGCTGGTCACCGAAGCCGGTCGCCGCTTTGTGGAGCAGGCAGGCGAACGGCTGGAAGTGGTGGTGATCGGCGCCAATGACCTGGCCGGCATGCTGGTGCCTGGTCCGGAAGGCGTTTACGCGGTGGGTACCGGCTCTGTCGGCGTGGCCCAGGCCTTCCTGGTGCTGGGGGCGGTCTATTTCGTGATCATGCTGCTGGCTGCCTTTTCCTACCGTATTCCCGCGGAGGGCTGGCAACCCGCAGGATGGCAAGCACCGGCCGACAATGGCGACGGCGGCAGGAAGATGGTCACCAACCATCACGTCGACATCGACGAGGCCCTCAAGACCCCTCAGTTCTATCAATTGTGGATCGTGCTTTGTCTCAATGTCACCGCCGGCATCGGCGTGCTTGGCGTGGCCAGCACCATGATGAGCGAAATCTTCGGCACCACCCTGCCTGGCATCGTCGACGGCGCCTTTGCCGCCACCTATGTCAGCATGATCAGTGTGTTCAACATGCTGGGACGCTTTTTTTGGGCCAGCGCCTCCGACTATCTTGGCCGCCAGCGTACCTACACCATCTTCTTTGCCCTGGGCATCGTGCTCTACTGCTCGATTCCCTTCGCGGCACAGCAGGTGAGCGTCAATCCCGCAGTGATGTGGCTGGTGCTGTTCTATGCCGCCACCATGGTCATTTTCACCATGTATGGCGGTGGCTTTGCCACCATTCCCGCCTACCTGGCGGATGTGTTCGGCACCCGCCACGTGGGTGGCATTCATGGCCGCCTGCTGACTGCCTGGAGCACGGCTGGGGTGTTGGGACCAGTAGCCATTACTTCTCTGAGGGAATCGGCGTTGATGCGCGCCATTGATGACCTGGCGACACGGGTTGACCCTGCGGCCTTCGAGGCCAGTTTCGGTGCGGGAGTGGATCAATTGCAGGCCTTGGTGCAGGCGCAGACGGTTACCATCGCCCGGCTGATGGAAATTGCGCCGGCGGGCACCGTGGATCCCACGCCAAGCCTGTATAACGGCACCATGACCCTGATGGCGGCATTGTTGGCCATCGCCCTGGTCAGCAACGCACTGATGCGGCCCGTGCATCCGCGCCACCACATGCCCCTGTAGGAGCGAGCCCTGCTCGCGACTGGTGGTTGTAGCCGGCTTCAGTGGCTTATTCCGTAATGCAGGCTTGGTGGTTGGGCCGTGCATCGGGGGGCTTGTGCAAAAAACGCCGTGAACCCATCCATGGGGGCTCCGGCTGCGACATCCTGTCGCAGACGGTTAAGGCACAAGCCCCCCGACGCCCGGCTCATAAC
>JBJHAY010000016.1:0-20506 GCA_050485205.1 Gammaproteobacteria bacterium | reverse complement strand
CCGCCTATCGTGCCTACATGGACCGGCTGATGGCCCTGGCAGCTTACGAACGTGCCAGCCAGGTGGCGGATTCCGTGTTCAACATTGAGAATCTGATCGCCGAGGCCCATTGGGACCGGGTCAGGAATCGCCAACGGGAACTCACCTATAACAAGCTGAGCCGGGGGGAGATTGCCGAGCTGTCACCCGCCCTCAACTGGCAGGACATGTTCGAGGCCCTGGGTATCGACGAAAGCGAGTTTATTGTCATGCAGCCCAGTTTCATCGGCACCCTGACTGAAATCTGGGAGCAAATCGACCTGGACCAGTGGCGCGACTACACCAGTTTCAAACTGCTGGATACCTACGCCCCCTATCTGAGTCAGGATTTCGTCGAAGCCCAGTTCGACTTCCGTGGCCGTGTCCTCGGTGGCCTGGAACAAATGCGGCCGCGCTGGAAGCGTGGTGTCGATGTGGTGGACCGGGCCTTGGGGGAAGTGGTGGGGCGGCTCTACGTGGAGCGGCATTTTCATGAAGAGGCCAAGGAGCGCATGGATGAATTGGTGGAGAATCTGCGCGAAGCCTTCCGCATCGGCATTGATGAACTGGATTGGATGACCCCCGCCACCAAGCAGGAAGCCCAGGTCAAGCTGGCCAGCTTCACCACAAAGATCGGCTACCCCGACGAGTGGAAAAGTTATGAGGGTCTGACAGTGGCGGCGGATGACCTGGTGGGCAACCTGATGCGTTCCGCCCGTCTTGAACATGAACGGGAGGTCAATAAGCTCGGTGGTCCCATCGATCGTGGCGAGTGGTTCATGACGCCCCATACCGTCAATGCCTATTACAATTCCACCATGAATGAAGTGGTGTTCCCCGCCGCCATCCTGCAACCGCCGTTTTTCAATGTAGCGGCCGATGATGCGGTGAACTACGGTGCCATCGGCGCCGTCATCGGTCATGAGTTCAGCCATGGCTTTGACGATCAGGGCCGCAAGTCCGATGGCGACGGCAACCTGCGCGACTGGTGGACCGAAGAGGATGCCGAGGCCTTCAATGAACGCGCGGCCAGGCTGGTGGCGCAGTATGAACAGTTCGAGGTGTTGCCGGGTAAGTTTCTCAATGGCGAATTCACTCTCGGCGAAAACATCGGCGATCTCTCCGGTCTGGCCGTGGCCTACAAGGCTTATCGGTTGTCCCTGGGCGGCGAGGCAGCGCCGGTGATCGACGGCTTCAGCGGTGATCAGCGCTTTTTCATCGGCTGGGGCCAGATCTGGCGCCGCCTGTACCGGGATGCCGATCTGGAGATGCGGCTCACCAATGACTCCCATGCCCACAGCGAGGCCCGCGCCAACGGCGTGGTGCGCAATCTGGATGCCTGGTACGAGGCCTTTGAGGTCCAGCCCGGAGACGGGCTGTATCTGCCGCCCGAGCAGCGGGTGAAAATCTGGTGATGGGTTGCAGCGACAGTGCTGGCGGCGTCTTGATGCTGCCGTGGCGACAGCAGGGCTGAGATGGCCGACGCAGCCCATGAGCAGAAGCCGGCGGCAGCAGGCTTCTTCACCCTGATGTTGGCCAGCATGGCCGGCAAGATCGCCGACCAGTTGAGCAATGCCCGCACCACCTTGCCCTGGCTGTTGCAGCAGGTGGGGGCACCGGTGTTCCTGCTGGGATTGCTGGTGCCCTTGCGGGAATCCCTTTCCATGCTGCCGCAGGCCGCCTGTTCTCCCTGGATCAACCGCCATCACTATCGTCGCCACATCTGGGCCGCGGCTGCCCTGGTGCAGGCTTTGTCTCTGGTGGCGATGCCCTTGAGCTTGCTGATGCCATCGCCGCTGCTGGCTGGACTGTGGGTGGTGGGGATGCTGGTGCTGTTCAGTCTGGCGCGCTGCTTCTGTTCCATTACCTTCAAGGATCTGCTGGGCAAGACGGTGCCGAAGTCCAGGCGCGGCCGTTTGCTGGGCTACGCCGATGGCGCGGCGGGGCTGGTGGTATTGCTGATTGCCCTGTCGATGCTGGCGGCCGGTGAGCGTGGTGCCTCCAGCCTGGTCATGGTGGCCCTGCTGGCGGGCGCTGGCCTGCTGTGGTTGCTGGGCGCGGTGCTGGTGTTGCGACTGCCGGAGCCGGCGGGGCAAAGCGAGCACAAGACCAGTGGGCTGCGGGCGATTCGGCAAGAGTTGGCGCTGCTGCGCAAGGAAGCTGATTTGCGGCAACTGGTAGGCAGCCGCGCCTTGCTGCTGTGTCCGATTCTGGCTTCACCCTACCTGGTGGCGCTGGCGGACAGTGGTGCCTCGGCCTTGCTGGCGGGATTCATCCTCGCCAATGGCCTGGCCAGCAGTCTCAGCGCACCGCTGTGGGGGCGCTTTGCGGATCGCAGTAGCCGCCGTTGCATGCTGATGGGGGGATGGCTGGCGAGTCTGTCCATCGTGCCGGCCTTGTTGTTGAGCGCAGGGCTTGTCCCCTGGCTGGAGCAACTGGCCTACTGGATCTATCTGGCGTGCTTCACCTTGCTGGGCGCGGCCCACACCGGCATCCGCACCGGCCGCAAAACCTATGTCACCAATATTGCCGAAGGCACCCTGCGCACCCGCTATGTGGCGGTCAGCAATACCATGATCGGACTGGTGTTGTTGCTGGCCGGTGGCCTGGTGGCCCTGGTCGGCACTTTCTCCATGAGCGCGCTGCTGCTGTTACTGATTTTGGGGGGAATCGTCGGCGCCCTGCTGTCCGCGCAACTGCGGGAAAACCAGGGATGAACGTGTTGGCTCCCGCCGCTTCTGAAGTTTAGCGGGCTATTGTGTATCATTGGGGCTTCGCAACAACATGGAGGCCCAATGAGAGATTTGGTTTTGCAATGGCTGGAGCTGCTGGGCCTGGCCAATAATGAAATGGCGTATTTCTGGGTGGCGGTGGGCTTTATCGCAGCCACCGCCATTGTGGTGCATCTGGTACTTCACAAGGGCGTGATCCGCTTCCTGTCGCGGGAAAGCACCGGCAAGGAACAGGTCTGGCGGCGGGCGCTGAAGACCCACAAGCTGTTCACCCGCGTTGCCTTCATGGTGCAGGGCCTGTTGCTGATCGCCCAGGCCCGGCTTTGGCTGGCTGCCGATGCCATGGTGTTGCCCGTGGTGGAAGTGGCCACCAATCTTTGGGTGCTGCTGTTCGCGCTGCTCGCCTTTTATTCTCTTCTCAATACCCTGGAGCAGATACTCTTCGCCACCCGCAGTGGCAGGCGCCTGCCGCTGCGCGGCATTTCCCAGGGCCTGAAACTGGTGGCCACCGGCATTGCCGCGATCCTGGCGGTGTCGCTGTTGATCGGCAAGTCGCCGGTGATCCTGTTCAGCGGCCTCGGTGCCATGACCGCGGTGCTGATGCTGGTTTTCAAAGACCCCCTGATGGGCCTGGTGGCCGGGATACAACTCTCCGCCAACAACATGCTGGCGGTGGGGGACTGGCTGGAAATGCCCAAGTACGGCGCCGATGGCGATGTCATCGACATTGGTCTCACCACGGTGAAAGTGCAGAACTGGGACCGCACCATCACCACGGTGCCCAGCTATGCCCTCATCGCCGACTCCTTCAAGAACTGGCGTGGCATGCAGGAAAGTGGGGGCCGCCGCATCAAGCGCGCCATCAACATCGATGCCACCAGTGTCCACTTTCTGGATGAAGAAGAACTCCAGCGCCTGCGTAACCTGCAATTGCTGACGGACTACATCGAAAACAAGGTCAAGGAAGTTGAGGAATACAATCGCGAGCACAACATCAACCCCGCCTCGCCGGCCAATGGCCGTCATCTCACCAACCTGGGAACCTTCCGCGCCTATCTCATGGTCTACTTGCGGGAGCATCCGAGAATCCACAAAGGCCTGATTCAAATGGTCAGACAGTTGGCCCCAGGGCCGGAAGGAGTGCCGATGGAAGTCTATGCCTTCACCAATGACACCGCCTGGGCCAACTACGAAGGCATCCAGTCCGATATTTTTGACCACATATTCGCTGTGCTGCCAGAATTCGGCCTGCGCCTGCACCAGACCCCCACTGGCCACGACATGCGGCGCATGGTGGAGAAGCTTTGATACGAGCAAGCCCGTTATTCCATCACTATCCAACTTGTTTGCCGGTTATCACGGCTTAGTGCAAATCAGGCAGCGTCCGCGCCGCCAGGTGTGGTTTCCTGTCCTGGTTCCACCTTGCACCAGTGACCATTCTGGCAGGCAACCTCGTAGCGGGCCCAGAGCCGGAAGTCTTCCCGATGGCAGAGCCCGGTTTCATAGGCACCGTGCCCGGCCAGCACTTTGTAGATGAGTTGGTCGCGGCGGGGAGATGACTGGCTCGGCACATCAATCACCTGGCGCACACTCCAGGACCTGCCCAACTTGCCATTGCTGTAACAACGCCCAGGCAGGATGTCCCGGGGATGCGGGGTATTCTGCTCGGCATGCTGGCGTGCCTGTTCCAGCAGTTCAATCAGACCTTCTGAGGTGATGTCCACAAAGGAATCCAACTGTTCCAGGGCGGCGGCAAAATCTTCATGGGTCAATTCCAGTGGTTTATCACGCAGCGCGGCCTCGCGGCTGGCGGCCACCGCGTGGCGTTGCGCCAGATGCGCCGGGTAGCGGCGCCAGCGGAAACACAGATTGAAACCAACCGCCACCAGCAGAATCACCAGCGCATTGAGCAGGATGGGGTTGAGCACATAGCCAAAACCCAAGGCCTGGATTTCGGTGCCGCCGATCACCGCGGTAAGCGCGGTGGCGCCGCCGGGCGGATGGATGCAGCGCAGATAGTGCATGGCGCCCACCGCCAAGCCCACCGCCAGGGCCGCCGCCAGCCATGGATCAGCGATCCAGCGTTGGCAGGCAACCCCAATCAAGGCTGAAATCAGATGCCCCCCGATCAAGGGCCAAGGCTGGGACAGGGCGCCATGGGGCACCGCGAACAACAGCACCGCGCTGGCCCCCATGGATGCCACCAGCAAGGCCTTGCCGGTGGCATCCTCGAACAGCATGCTGGAAAGTCCGTGGACCACGAGGATACCCAACAGGGCACCGCTGGCGGACAGACACTTTTCCAGGTGGCTGGTGGTGTTGCGCTCGATACCGAGCAGGGCCCGGCCTTCGCCGAAGAGACTGTTGAACCGCATGGGGGGAGGGATTTGCACCAAAAAAGTGCGCAATGCTACCGACAGGGACGCTGAAATGCAAATCCACACTTCCCGGCTTGCAGGCCAAGCAGCGGAATACGCCATGGAAACCTTGGTGGTTGATGCCATGCACCCAGAGCGGCCTTCGGGTATACTGCCCGGCCGAACCTGGGAATGCAGCCCCGGCAGTGCTGCTACCGCGATAGGATAGAACAGAGCCCTCCAGACTCCCATGCCAGCGGCTGGATAACATAACAATAGAGAATCCTACATTCATGACCTGGAAGCACCGCCTCATCCTCACCCTGGCCTTCATTAGCGGTTTCATCATCATGTCCATCGAGTTGCTGGGGGGCAGGATTCTGGCGCCGTACTTCGGCAGCAGCATCTATGTCTGGGGCAGCATCATCACCGTGTTCATGCTGTCACTGTCGGTGGGCTATCTCACCGGCGGCAGGATTTCCCTGCACAATCCCAATCTCGCCGTTCATGGTGGCTTTTTCGTGGTGGCGGCCGCCGCGCTGCTGCCCCTGATCGTGTTTGGCGACAGCATCATGGAGAGTGTCTTCATCATGATCGAGGATCCCCGCTATGGCTCGCTCACGGTTTCCATGCTGCTATTCTTCGTGCCCACCGCCATCCTCGGCATGATCGCCCCGTACTCGGTGCGGCTGCTGGTGATGGAAGCCCATCAAAGCGGTCATGTGGCGGGATATCTCTACTTCGTGTCCACCCTGGGCAGCGCGCTTGGCACCCTGGGAACTTCCTTCTACCTGGTGCTGTGGTTCGAAGTGAACCAGATTCTTGGCGTGATCAGCGCCACCCTGGTATTGGCCGGTTTCGCCGCCATCATGGCGGACCACCTGATGAGAAAAAACAAGGAGGCCAGTTCATGACCCGCCTGACATCCCTGCTGTTGTTGCTTTGCGTGGCCGTGAGCGGCACGGCACAAGCCCAACTCGGTGTGCGCAACATCCACCAGGAACGCTCTCTCTACCGCAACATCGTGGTCACCGAGGATTCCCAGCGCCGCTGCATGCGCTTCACCATTACCCGCAATGTAGGGCAGAACCAGTCCTGCCGCTTTCTGCGGGATCAGGAACGCCTGGTGTTTCCCTATGCCAAGATGGTGCTGTCCAGCCTGATGGTGCAGGACAACCCCAGCCGTATCCTGATTGTGGGCCTGGGCGGCGGCACCTTGCCCTACACCTACAACCTGCTATTTCCAAAAACGGAAATAATAGTTTCAGAAATCGACGAGGCCGTGGTGCGGGTGGCCGAGCGCTTCTTCGACTTCGAGCAGAACGACAGGATCAAGGTGGACGTCAGTGACGCCAGGGTCTACATCAAGCGCGCCGCCCTGCGCGGCGAAAAGTTCGACCTGGTGATTCTGGATGCCTTCAATGGCGACTACATTCCAGAGCACCTGATGACCAGGGAATTTCTGGAAGAAGTCAAAGCCCTGTTGCCCGAGCACGGCATGGTGGTGGCCAACACCTTCTCCACCAGCCGCCTGTTCGATGCCGAGTCGGTGACCTATCAGCAGGTATTCGGTGAAATCTACAGCATGCGCATGAGCGGCACCGGCAACCGCGTGGTGGTCGCTTCCATGCAGCCCCTGCCCGACCAGGAAACCCTGGAACAGCTGGCGCCGGCATTCCGTGAGCGGCTGTTGCGCTTTGACATGGATGTGACCGAGTATCCACAATACATGAGCACCCAGGTCAACTGGGACCCGCGCCAGCGCCCGCTGACAGACCAGTATTCACCGGCCAACCTGCTCAATAACTGAAAGTCTGGCTCTGGCGCCGTGGTGTAGGAAAAAGCGGATCAACAGTCCGTCGGCTGAAATCGACGCGGCAAACTTGCAGGGGGTGGGGCATGACCAAGGCGATGACCTTTGTTTGTATGTTGTTGCTGGCTGCCGCCAGGGCGTGGGCGCAGACGCCCGACCTGGTGCTGCTGGATGGCAAGATCCTCACCGTGGACCAGGACTTCAGCATCGTCGAAGCCCTGGCCGTGCATGATGGCCGCATCCTCGCCACTGGCGACAGCGCCAGCATCCGCGCCATGGCCGGCCCCGCCACTGAAGTCATCGAGCTGGCCGGCGCCACCGTGGTGCCGGGCCTGATCGACAATCACTTCCACTTTTTACGCGCCGTGCAGCGCTGGCATCGCCAGGTGCGCCTGGACGGCGTCAACTCCCGCGTCAGGGCACTGGAAATGCTGGCCGCGAAGGCCAGGGAGGCCAACCCAGGCGAGTGGATCATGGTGCAGGGCGGCTGGTTCCCGGAACAGTTCGCCGACGCCCCCGGCGGCTTCAGCCTGGAAGAGCTGGACCGTGTTGCCCCCCTCAACCCCCTGTTCCTGCAGGAACGCTACTCCCTGGTCTATGCCAACAGCCTGGCCCTGCGTGCCGTCGGCCTGGACCCCGCCGATGGCGCCCGCCGCGATGCCGCGGGTCTCGCCACCTTCCAGCCGCCCTATGGCAGTTTGATCGAGCGGGTGCCGCCCACCTCATCGGCGCAACTGGCGCGCAATCTTGAAGACTTCATGCAGGAACTGAACAAGGCTGGCCTGACCGGCGTCTACAGCCTGGGACGCGGGCCGGAAGGGGAAGATGAAATACTGGAGGCTCGCGCCGCCGCCGGCGACCTGCCCCTGCGCATCTGGCATACCATGACCTATGAGGCGGAGGACCCGGCTGGCGCCGATGAAGCCATCCGGCTGATCCGCACCACCCTGCCCAATACCTTCGACGGCCACTATGGCCTGTTCGGTCTGGGCGAGCACATCTACCTGCCGTTCTTCGACTTGCCCAATCAAGCAGGCCCCTGGCCCGAAGACATCATCGACAACTTCATGCGTGTCGCCACCGAGGCTGCCCGCTATGGCTGGCACATCCACGAACACACCATGAGCGACTTCAGCGTCAGTGACCTGCTGGACCGCTTCGAGCAACTGAACCGGGAAATTCCCCTGGAACCACTGCGCTGGACCCTGGCCCACGTCTACGACATCAGCGCCGACAACATTGCCCGCGCCAAGGCGCTGGGGCTGACCCTGGCCGTGCACGGAGTCGCCATGCATGGCCGCGTCAACATGCCGCTGCGGCAGATTCAGGACAGCGGCATCGTCTTCGGCCTCGGCACCGACGCCACCATCGTCGCCCACTACCAGCCCTTCATCACCCTGGGCTGGGCCGTGAGCGGGCTGGACCTGGCCGGCAACAGGGTGCAGGAGGAAACCCTCACCAGGGAGGAAGCCCTGATCGCCCATACCCGCGCCAATGCCTGGCTGTTCTCCCAGGAACGCAACCTGGGCAGCCTGGAGCCTGGCAAGTTCGCCGATCTGGTGGTGCTGGACCGCGACTACATGAGCATCCCCGCCGCCGACATCATGTGGATTCAGCCGGTAATGACCATGGTCAACGGCAGAGTTGTGTATCAGGCGGAATAAGCGTGGGCACGGGTCGGCTGCCACCGCCGCGCAGTGCATGCTGCCGCAGCGCCCAGGCCACGTGTTCCCGCACCAGCGCGGAAGGATGCGCCTCACGGCCGCGCAGGGCATCCAGCACTTCCGGACAGGTCTCGGCATTCCCCAGGCCCACCGCCAGATTGCGCAGCCAGCACTCATAGCCGATGCGGCGGATCGCCGAGCCTTCGGTATTGCGCAGAAACTCCTCCTCGCTCCAGGCAAACAAAGCCGCCAGACCGGCCCGGTCCAGGTTGTGGCGGGGCTTGAAATCCCCTTCGGCGCTGGGGCGGGCGAACTTGTTCCAGGGGCAGATCAGCTGGCAGTCATCGCAGCCGAACACCCGATTGCCCATCAATGGCCGCAACTCCTCGGGAATGCTGTCGCGCAGTTCAATGGTGAGGTAGGAAATGCAGCGTCGCGCATCCAAGGCATTGGGCCCCACGAAGGCCTGGGTGGGACAGATGTCGAGGCAGGCCCGGCATGAACCGCAGTGCGCACTGGCACTGGCGTCCACCGGCAGTGGCAGATCGGTGAACAACTCCCCCAGGAAAAACCAGGAGCCGGCCTGTTTGTTGATGAGCATGGTGTTCTTGCCGATCCAGCCCAGGCCGGCCTTTTCCGCCAGGGCCCGCTCCAGCACTGGCGCGCTGTCGACGAAGGCGCGGTAGCCGAATTCACCGATGCGAGTCTGGATTCTGTCCGCCAGCTGCTGCAAGCGCTTGCGGATCAGCTTGTGATAGTCACGCCCCACGGCATAGCGCGAGACATAGGCCTGGCGCGAGTGCCGCAACACCTCCACCATGCGGGTATCGCCCGGCAGGTAGTCCATGCGCACGGAAATCACCCGCAGAGTGCCCGGCACCAACTGCTCGGGGTGAGTGCGCATGCTGCCGTGTTTCTCCATGAAGTGCATGCAGCCGTGATGCTGCTGTTCCAGCCAGCGTTGCAAATGCTGCCGATGCTCCCCCAACTCCACATCAGTGATCCCCACTTGCTGGAAACCCAGCTCGCGGCCCCAGCGGCGAATCTCGGCGGCAAGGGCTTGGAAGTCGATGGATGAGACTTGGCTCATGGCACTCTACAGATCGAGTTCACTCAGGCCGGGATGATCGGCGGGGCGAGGCCCAAGAGGCCAGCGAAACTTGCGCTCGGACTCGGTGATGGGCAAGTCATTGATGCTGGCCCGGCGCACCTTCATCAAGCCGTTCTCATCAAACTCCCAGTTCTCGTTGCCATAGGAACGGAACCAATTGCCGGAGTCGTCATGCCATTCGTAGGCGAAGCGCACGGCGATGCGGTTGTCATGGAAGGCCCACAGCTCCTTGCTCAGACGATACTCCAGTTCCCTGGCCCACTTGCGGGTCAGAAAGGCCTCGATGGCAGCGCGGCCGGAAAGGAATTCAGCGCGATTGCGCCACTGACTGTCCTCGGTATAGGCAAGGGCCACTTTCTGCGGATTGCGATTGTTCCAACCGTCTTCGGCGGCCTGAACTTTCTGCATGGCGGTTTCCAGGGTGAAAGGGGGCAGTGGGGGCCGTTGGTTACTGGTCATTATTCCTCCGATGTTGTGATTCATCCGCCCCAAGCCCTGGTATTTCATGCCTCCTCCCGACTGATACCGAGCAAGACGGCGGCACGTGGAGGCAGAAAGCATGCAGGCCAAGGGCGGGCACCATTATGGCACACGGATGGATGCGACTGACACCAGGACCCAGCCATCCATGGTGGGCTTCGCTCATGGCCATGGCCATGGCCAGTAAGCGCTCTCACGAAGCCCACTTCCGGCCTTGGTCGAACGAGGATTCCGAAATATTGTTAGCGGGTCATTTAGCAGGTAAAGTACCCTGAAAACGGTAACGATCACGGTGGTATCAAGAAATGAGCAATTATTTCACGTGGTTAGCAAGAGATCCGGCTGCTTGTGTGAATTTGAAGGTAAACCTGCTAATTATAGTTATGAGGTCAAGGACCTCATAAACAGACTGTTAGGCCGCACAGCGCACGCTAGCAGCACCTCATTTACCTGATTTAGGAAAGACTTATTGGGCCATAATCAACAAGGAGCTAGACATGAATAACGTATCAACATTGCTTTTCTTGATTTCGCTAGCAATTTCGCCGGGCGCCTTCGCTCAAGATGCAACTGAGGACATTGAGGCGGCAAGATCTGAAATGTTAGCGCGATGGGGGGTTGATGGGCTCGTAAAGCCAGGAGAGGTGGAGGCCAAGGCCAACGAGCTTTTGTCCCTTCCTCTTGAGCAGCAAACTAATGAGACTTTGCTGGACTTGGCGAAGCAAGCAAATACGGCCGCCAACTTCGTGGGCTTCATCTTGGAAGAATACCAACGTTACTATCGGGATAATATTCGCTACGATTTTGTACAAGCCAAAGTCGCTCCTTTCCATGATGCATATGTGGAGCTTTCTAATCAGCTCAAATCGCACCGGAATCAGGCTTACTTCAATCTCGGTAAGAAGGCTGCTGCACGTGGGGATGAAGTGATGGCCTTCTTCTATTTCCGTGATACATATCGTTTAAGCACATTTGATGAAAGCGAGGGCGATCATCGGGGCTTACGGTATCAAGCTGAAGTCGAAATGAAGAGATTGCTGGGTATCGAGGATCTGGGAACATTTCTGTACTGGCAATAAAGGACACGGAATTCCACAAGCGGGAAGCAACTTCATTGACAATATTAAGGAGGAAATAATGGACGTTTTGGTTATTGCGATTTTGATTGGCTTAATTCCGGCTGCGATAGCGAAGGGAAAGGGTCGTTCTTTTGGTCTCTGGTGGCTTTATGGTGCCGCCATCTTCATCGTTGCGCTGCCGCATGCTCTCATCATGAAGCCCAATAATGCGGCCATCGAACTCCAGCAGATTGCGGAGGGCATGAGAAAGTGTCCTCATTGTGCAGAGCTAATAAAGCCTGATGCCAACGTATGCAGATACTGCAGTAGAGACGTTGGAGCCCCGGCCTAACAAAGCGTTCCAGCGGGACAAAGTTGTTGTGTCACACCTTTTGCAAAAGCGCAAAAGCTGCGCCACAGCAACTTCGCCCCTGAACAGCGGCGTTGAGGCTGTAGAAAAACCCCTAGAACGATCGATCTTTGGTAGTATCTACGAAAGGATGCAGAGGAGACCCTAGTGGCCAAGTACAAGCCTTATAACTATCACCAAACCTCGATGGTCGTGATCAATTACGAGGACCAGTTACAACCCGGTACCTTTGAGCATGCCATCCACCACCTGGTGGACAATAAGCTCGATCTTTCCATTTTCGATCCTCATTACCAGAATGATGACGGCGGTCGCCCTGCGTATGATCCAGCCATTCTTCTGAAAGTGATTCTCTTCGCCTACGCCAAAGGCATTACCTCCAGCCGGGAGATTCAGTGGTGTTGCGAGACCAATATTCTCTTTAAGGCCCTGTCCTGCGACACCGTCCCCCATTTCACCACAATAGCCAGTTTTGTCAGCAGCTTTCCTCACGAGATAGAGCAGCTCTTTGAACAGATCCTGTTGGTCTGTCATGAGCAAGGCTTACTGGGCAATGAGCTGTTTGCCATCGATGGCTGCAAGATATCATCCAACGCCGCCAAGGAATGGTCTGGTACTTTCGCTGAGCTTGAACAAAAGCAGCAGAAACTGAAGCGCCAGATCCGCCACTGCCTGAAAGAGCATCGTCAGTTGGACAGACAGGACCCTGGGCACAGCGAACGCAGCCATCGCATCCAACAAACCATTGAAACACTCGACAAGGCCAGCGACAGGATAGGTCAATTCCTAAAGACGCAAAGCCCACGGATGGGCCAAGGCAAAAGACCCAAGGAAGTGAAGAGTAATATCACCGACAATGAGTCGGCCAAGATGACCACCAGCAAGGGGACAATCCAAGGCTACAACGGTGTCGCCACGGTGGATAAGAAACACCAGATCATCGTTGACGCCCAGGCCTTTGGCCACGGGCAGGAGCACCATACCTTGCAGCCGGTACTGGATACCCTGCAGCAGCGCTACCGTCGATTGGGTATCCGCAAGAACCTGTATAAAGGCCGTTATAAACCTGTCATCACCGCGGACACAGGTTTTGCCAACGAAGCCAATATGCAGTATCTGCATGAGCAACGGATTGATGGCTATATTCCTGATAATCAATTCCGCTCCCGTGATCCGAAGTTCCAGGAACAAAAGGCGCGCTATGGCAAGCGCCACCAGGATAAGCCCAAGGCAGCGAAACGTCATGTCATCCCGGCCAGCGATTTCCAGTTCGACCCAGTCAATCTGATCTGTATCTGCCCTGCTGGTAATAAGCTCAGTCATCGGGGTGTCAGGGAAAGTGCAACAGGGCAGCCCACCGCCTATTTTGAAGGACGCTTACTGCAATGCCGGCATTGCTCACTAAAAAGCAAATGCATGCATAATCCCAGCGCAGCCGATCATCGCAAGGGCGCGGGGAGACAAGTGTCCTTCCTGCTGGACGGCAAGCGAAAACCAACGTACACCGACTGGATGAAGCATCGGGTTGATAGTGATTATGGTAAGCAGATATACAGCCATCGGATGTCGACGGTTGAGCCAGTGTTTGGCAATATTGGTACCAACAAGGGGCTTAATCGCTTCAGTCTGCGCGGCAGAATCAAGGTCCAGGGGCAATGGCAGTTATATTGTATGGTTCATAATATTGAGAAGTTGAAGAACTATGGAGAGCTCAGGCAATGAATGGAGGCTATGGGTGCTTCACCGCCAGGATAAAAACAATATATAGACGAGAAAGAGATAAACCACGAAACTTTGACGGTATCACTGGACTGGTGATGATCTGTCATTGTTTTTGGGTTTTTCTACAGGCTCGTTATAAGCACTTGGAGGAAATACGATGTCGTGGCTAAGTGAGAATGGGCTAGCGTTGTATGGGGCTGTTACGGGTACAGCTGCTCTACTGATCACTTTCTTTAGTCATCGACACAACGTCAAGAAAGATCAAATTAGGCTTTCTCTTTCATATGCTGACCACCAAAACAAATCACAGAACATCGAACGCCTTACTGCTAGTAATAGCGAAAACACCTTTGATCAACCGAATCTTGTAGAAATTTATACAGTAACAGTGCGTAACCTCGGCAGTATTCCAGCGCCGCTTCATGATGTCGGTGTAATAGATAAAAGCGGGAATAAGTACCAAGCGCTCATCAGTCATCGCATGAGCCAAATGAATTTGTTGCAACCTTTATCCGAGTCAGTTGATGAGCCACTTGAGCCAAGGGCGGCAAAAACGTTCTCGATATATCTTCGGAGAGGTGAGGCAGTTTTCTCACCTGTGTCCGCCTACGCGATTGATCAGACAGGTAAGGAGTGGATAGGGTGTGCCTAACAAGGCGCTCCATTTGACGCTTATTTCGCTGCGTTTCACTCGCGCAAATGAGCTTGGACGTTATATGGGAGTGAGAGTATGAGTGACCTTATAGTACCCGTCTATCTGAATCAGAGGATGGTTTTCGATCTTCTGGCCATGTTGCAGGGAGGAATATCGACGGTAACTGCGGTCACGAAGTTAGAAGGTAGTGAGTCTGGAACGATGGGAAGCGCTTCAGCTTCGGTGGGACTGAGCGAAGCGCTCTCATCCCTTTTCAAGATTGGCCTGAAAGCGGAAATGGAAACATCGGATAAGTCATCCAACAATCACTCGATCCAAGAAGAGCGGGTCCATACCCCAGCATCGCTCTTCTACCAACTGAGAAACACACTTGTTGAAAAGAAACTGCTTACGCAAATTAATGAAGAGGCCAAGATTAATGCCGGCCAAATCGTGGAGTTTACCGTAAAACTTAAGCGAAATCCTATCATCGAGATCATGGACATGATGACTGAGATGATGTCTATGGCCGTGCTTTTTGATGATCAAAAGTCAGGTAATGGGAAAGGTGGGAGAGGAAAGTCCAATGAAAATGCTCAGACTAAAAAGCAGATGGAAGATTTTTCCAAAGCTTTGAAATCTGGTAATACCGTGGATCTTACTGCAAGTGATCTGCCATCCGGTCATAAGGCAGTTATTACAGTTGAATCACTATATTTGAATGATCCATTTATGTCAGATCTTGTTGATGGAGAGTTCAAGGTCGTAGGGAAAGTAGTGAGAAGCATCGCAGACTCTTCGGAATCGATTAATCTTATCAGAAAGACGGCGTTGAGTCGTATGCCAAGCCATCTATTAGAGCAGATGTTCCAACAATTCTCGGTGTTGGGAACTACTCAGGGGTTTGATATTCCTGATCTAAGAATGGAAGTGGAAGGGCCCGCAATTCAGATTCTTCCTGTTGCGATCTATGCCTAATCGCTACCCATATAACCATGCCAAGCACAGCGACAGCTTTTTCGTTGCGGCTTCTTCGCTCCGCCGCTGTTGCCGTCGTTATGTTTCACGTTGCAGGATTTGGCTATGAAGCTGGAAACCTTTGATGATGTTCTCGTATCAATACGCAAAAATCCGACTCGCCAGTTTCACCTGCTCCTAGGAAATGGTTTTAGTGTCGCCTACGACCCCTCAATTTTTTCCTATAACGCGCTGCACGATTTCGTCAAGAACACGAAAGACAAGGATTTGTCAAAGATCCTCGAGGTTGTAGAGACTCGAAATTTTGAAGTGATCATGCGCTACCTCGATAATTTCGCCGCGCTCATAGAAGCATTTGGTGGAGACTCGAAGCTAAAGAGTCGTGTTGAGGCTGCCAGTGCTAAACTTAAGAACAGCCTTCTTGATGCAGTGAAAACCATGCACCCGGAACACGTCTTTAAAGTTCCTGAGGATCAAAGTGTTGCTTGCGCATCTTTTCTTCAAAAATTCCTCAGTACATCCGGGAACATATTCTCTACTAACTATGACTTGCTTTTGTATTGGGTGCTGATGCGTAACGGCGTGCTGGTACATGTTGACGGCTGCGGCAGAGAGCTTGAGAACGACACTGGAGAGTACATGGAGCCGGAGGATCAAGAGTGGTCCGAACTTAAGTGGGGTGTAAATCGTGATAAACAAAACGTTTTTTACCTACACGGTGCGCTGCCATTTTTCGATAGCGGAGTAGCGGTACAAAAGGAGGAGTACGACATCTATAACTACCTCTTAGAGAAGATCAGCACAAGAATGGAGAATGAAGAGTATCCTATTTTCGTTACTGCGGGAGATGGGCGGCAGAAATTGAATCATATTACGCATAACCAGTATCTCACGTACTGTTATGACAGCTTCTGTCAGATGCGTGGCTCTCTCGTAACATATGGGTTTGGCTTTGGCCAGTACGACGAACACATCATTGCCGCCATCAACAAAGCTGCACGACAAAAGAAGCCAAACAAACTTTGGAGCATATATATCGGAGTTTACTCGCCAGAAGACAAAGAGCACATTGAGAAAATTCAAGGTAAGTTTCGCTGCAAGGTCCACGTATTTGACGCGAAAACTGCCAAGGTCTGGAATTGATTTGTCAAAAAAATATAACAATTCGATCCTGAGCGACAGATCAGAAGCGTTAACTTACCGAAGGGAGCAACATGAAGTCACGATCTCGATTAATGCTTGAAAAATCTGTCGCGGCAATGCTCTCAGCAATAGAGATATACAATAAGCCTGACTTCAAGTATCGCGAGGAAACATTTTCAGTATTATGCATTAACGCTTGGGAGTTACTTTTAAAAGCGAAGGTACTTAACTTGGCCAGTAATAAAGTGGCGTCGCTCTATGCGATGGAGTACAAAACACTTAAAACTGGCAAGAAGTCTGCCGTAAGACGACCGAAAAAGAATCGCTCTGGTAATCCGCTTTCTATTAATCTTTTTGAAGCCTACCGGATCGTCACGGAAGAATACGGAGTTAAGATAAACAAAGCGGTGAACGATAACTTGGTTGCGCTCACTGAGATCAGAGATAATTCAATACATTTTGTGAATGATGACTTGCTGTTATCACTGAAAGTTCAGGAGTTAGGTAGCGCATCTCTTCAAAACTACCTTCATTTAGTATCTTCTTGGTTTGGCGATGTCCTATCAGGGTACAATTTCTATCTCATGCCATTATCATTCTTTAGGAATTTCAATGAGGTCCCTGGTGTTTCCCTTAATTCCAGCGAAAGGAAATTTTTGGATTACATCAAGAAATCAGAAGAATTGTATGATGGCGTTGAGAATATTGGCGACTATAACTTGACTCTGAGGATTGATGTAAAGTTGCAAAAGGTCAAGAGCACATCAGGTCTTCCAGTTCAGATCACCAACGATCCAAGCGCTACACCAGTTTATCTGTCAGAAGAAGACTTTGCCGATAAGTATCCCTGGGATTACGATATCCTTAGTACACGGTTGTCGAAGCGGTATTCAGATTTCAAAATGAACGCCAAGTACCACAAGATAAGGAAGAAATTGGAATGGGATAAAAAGTTTGCTTACGAACGGCTTCTTAACCCAAGAAACCCAAATGGCGGCAAAAAGACGTTTTATAATCCTAATATCCAGAAAGAGTTCGACAAGCATTATACAAAGGTGAGTTAACAAAGTATTGCAGCAGACAAGCCGCTGAATGCGGCGTTGAGGCTGTAGAAAAACCCTAATAACCATATCGTTCCGATATAATAGCCCCATCCTTTCCGCCGACTGGATCAGCTCATGCCAAAGTTCAAGTACTACGACTACAACTAGACCTCCATGGTCGTGATCAACTACGAAGAGCAGCTTCAGCCAGGCACTTTCGAGCACGCCATTCACTACCTCATCGATGACCAGCTCGACTTGTCTGTTTACTACCAGATTTCTGGCATACAAGTTCTTGCAGTCTCCATAGACTGCGCGTCATTTGCGCATGGCTTGCTATATATCCGTCTCTGACGTATAGTCCGAGAATGTATACCATTGTTGAAACCCCAACATTCGCAGAAGATGCCAGGCAACTCTGGTCGGAAGAGGAGCGTGGGGGATTCTGTGCTTGGCTCGCGGCCAACCCGGATGCAGGAGCAGTAATTCCAGGAAGTGGCGGCTGCCGCAAAGTTCGCTGGGCCAGAGCGGGATCTGGTAAGCGTGGCGGGGTAAGAGTCATTTATTTCACCAGATTATCGGATGAAGAAATCTGGCTTCTTGTCATTTATAGTAAAGCGGTTAAAGGGAGCGTACCCGCGCACATTCTGAAGGCGATTCGTGAGGTTATCGAAAATGAGTAAGTACGCCAAGAGCATGAGCGGAGAGGAGCTTGGTAACAAGCTGCTAAGTTCCGTCAAGGAAATGAAAGCTGGTAAGGCAGCCCGAGTGACGAAGCATGCATCGAATGAAGTGGCATCGGCGCGCTTGAAAACTGGGTTGTCGCAAGCTGAGTTTGCGCAAGTACTGCAAATATCTCCCCGTACACTTCAAGAGTGGGAGCAAGGTAGAAGATCACCGTCGGGAGCCGCGAAAGCGCTGATTCAAATTGCATTCCGCCATCCCGAAATTATTAAGGAAGGCCTGGCATCACAGCGCTAACAAATTGCTGCACGCGGATAAATTAGTCGCCGCGCTCGCAATTTACCGGTGAGCAAAGCGTTAACCGCCTCGTCTTGCCAATGTGCCAACACGGGAGTATGATGATTCGTCATACCTAAGAGGGTCGCTGTCGTGAGCCGGACAAAAGTAGCAATTACCATTGAAGAAGGCGTTCTTGCCAAGGTCGATGCCTTGGTCAGACGCAAGGTGTTTAGCAATCGAAGTCGAGCCATCCAGGAGGCTGTTCTCGAGAAGCTGGAACGGCTTGAGCGGAACCGCCTGGCTGAGGAGTGTGCCAAACTGGACCCTGCCTTTGAGAGGGCCATGGCTGACGAAGGATTGTCTGAGGAGCTGGATGCATGGCCAAAATATTGAGGGGTGAGATTCGCTGGGCTGATCTCAATCCGACCATGGGTCGAGAGCAATCCGGCGAGCGCCCGGTTCTCATACTTAGCCAGGACATTTTCAACGATCGCTCTGGTACCGTCATCGCAATGGCCCTTACCAGCCAGGAACCCAGAGCGCGCTTCCCGCTTACGCACGAGATTCTTGCTTCGAAGCTCCCAAAGCAGTCGTGGGTAAAAATCAGCCAGATTCGTACTCTTTCTACTGAGCGCATAGGAAAGAAGATCGGCAGTGTTGGTCCCGACGAACTCGCACATGTCATCGAGGGCTTGAATGAGATTATCGGCGGTTAACAAAGCGCCTGAACCTGCGCCACTTTTGCGGATTCGGCCAACTTGCAATAGCGCTTTGCAAATAATTTGGAAAAGAAACCGGCCAGTGGATAGCGGAGTTTGCTACACTGCGGCGCATAGTCGTCCATGTCCGGTCAGCGCCAGTGGAGTCACCTGTTCCATGTCCAAGTCTCGCCGTTCGTTCCTGATTGCCACCGCAGTGTTGGCTCCAGCCCTCTGTGCAGCCGAGGCCACGTCCGATATCGAACACGGCCGTGCAACATTCAACACCATGTGCGGTGTCTGTCATTCGGTGCAGATGGAAGGCGGTCCTGCGGAAGGCCCCAATCTCATCGGACTGGTCGGTCGCAAAGCAGCCAGCCAGCCTGCTTTCAGCAAGTATTCTGAAGCGCTCAAGGCCTCCGGGCTTACCTGGAGCACGGCGACCCTCGATGAATTCCTGAAAAACCCCATGGCGCTGGTGCCCGGCACCTTCATGCCCATGCTGATCAATGACGACAAGACCCGCACGGATGTTATCGCCTACCTCGCGACGTTGAAGCCGCGGGAAGCTTCTGATTGAGCGGCAATACAGTCCCTGGGCCTTCCTAGCGGCTGACCGTTATGCTTGCTTGCAGATCCGTTGGCCGAATGACCTCCATGACCGGCGCATCGGCCACCAGCTTGACCCACATGGTATTTCCGTCGTGGAACCAGGAGGTCTCCTTCGCCTGGCGCAAGGCGTCCATGCTGCTTTGTTCGGTTCCGGAAGCTGCATTGGCGAAACCCGGCAGTTCAAACATCACCCATGAGCCTTCGTCCATTTCTGCCAGACTGAGAGTGACTTCCTGCCTTTCTGTTTTGACCTGGATCTCGGTGCCGGCCTTCACCGTGCTCTGGTCGCCGAAGATGTTGAATTCCTTGCCGTTGCGCATCAGTGTGATCGGCGCCTGCGGAGGGCGACGAGAGAACAGCGCGGCACGTTGGGCCTGAACCAGGGGGTCGTCCGGCGCATTTGCGCCGATTGACGCGATCAAAGCGTAGCGAGCGGTCCGCGATTCGAGATCGACTGCCTTTGGAAATTCTCCTCTGGCGTCCGAGAGATTCAGGCGGCCGATGTCACCCGTGCACACGGCCGCGTTCCAGCTGGGCTGAATCACACAGCTGTCGTCAGTGACCACGCTGTCATGCTCGCCATCGTGAAGTAGGACCTGGGAATCGGGGATGCCGGTCACCGAGCCGTCCAGGTCGCGGAACGACAGGGTACGATAGGCGTTGCCGCCGCGGTTGTCATTGTCGAAGCGGGGATCGAACTTGGGGAAATAGACCGGCTTGGCATTGACGAATGTTGCCCCCTTGATGGTGCTGTTGGTACTGAGCCCCGCGCTGGTGAACAGCAGGAAGGACAGCGCGCCGGTCTTGCGCAGCTCGTTGTCCTGGAAATTCATGAAGGTTGTGTTAATCACATCATCGCGGTAATCGTAGTATTCGTAGCCGCGGATGGGGAAATCCGGAATGCTGGGCTTCGGCAGGCTGCGGCCATAGGCGATTTCCTCTGGGGTCATGGGATTGCCGATATTGTCGGTCTCGCCGACGACCAGCGAATCAACCAGCCGTGAACTGAACGGCAGGCTGCCGATGTCGCCAGCGGCCTGCGTCATGCCAATGGCATTGTCAGCGAGCTTGAAGTTGCTGTACACGTAGAGATCGCCCCGGCCCCAGAGA
>JBJHAY010000015.1:0-20858 GCA_050485205.1 Gammaproteobacteria bacterium | reverse complement strand
GGTCTTGCCCGAACCCGTGGGGCCCACCACCAGAATCAGGCCATGGGGGTGCTTGGAAAGCTCCACCACGGTGTCATAGTTGCGCTTGCTGAGATTGAGTTTCTCCAGGGGCATGGCGCTGCCAGCAGCCAGCAGGCGCAGCACCGCACTCTCGCCATTCACCGTTGGCACGGTGGCAACACGCAATTCCAGTGCCCTGCCACGGATTTTCAACTTGCACTTGCCATCCTGGGGCAGGCGCCGTTCTGAAATATCAAGACGGGAAATGACCTTGATGCGGGCAATCAGGGCGGCGGTGTGCTCACTGGGAATTTTCAGCAGTTCCCGGCAAATGCCATCGACTCGAACCCTGACCACCCCTGGATTGCGGTCCTTGCCTGGCTCGATATGGATATCAGAGCCCCCCAGTTTGTCGGATTCGATGATGATTCGGTTGACCAATTGAATGATGGCCGAGGTGGCGGCCATGTTTTCATCATCCTGATCCTCCCGCTCATCCACTTCGATGCCACTTTCTTCCTCCAGGCTCCTGAAAACGTCATCGAAACCACCCAGGTCTTCCTCCTGGCCATCCTTGCCAAGGTATTGCAGGATGTGTTCCCGCAGCCCTACCCGGAAAACGTAGTTGCGGGCATTGAGAATGCCCTGGATTTCCATGATCTTCTGATAATTGCTGGGGTCGCTGATGAGGATGACCACCTCTTCCTTGTTACCGGAAATTGGCACCCAGAGATTGTTGCGCAGATAACTGGCGCCGAGATTCTCCATCAACTCGACGGGTGGAATCACGGCCGGATCGTACTTCATGTAGGGCACACGATAGTAAAACTCCAGGGACTTGCCGATTTCATCGGCCTCAACCCTGTAATCCTCCATCAGGGTCTTGGTCATGCTGCCACCATAGAGGGCCGAGGTTTTTTCGATTTCGTCCAGATCCTTGCTGGTAATCCTGCCTTGCTGCACAAGATAGTCGAATGGACCCTGGGTGCTTTGCAACTCTGCCCTGAACTGCTTCGCCAACATCTGCGCCACCATGGTGGCATGCTTGAGATCCTCGCGACTGAAGACTTTGTCGCCCTCCAGATTGATGAGTTGCAGCACGCCAAGAAGGATTTCATCCTTGATGGGCACGACGATCATGGAGCGAAAAATCAATCCCTTGGCTTCACTGAATCGCTTATCCCATTGCAGGCGTGGGTGAATCGAGGTGAGTTCTTCGCTGTCATAGACATTTCGCACCAGAATCGCGCGCTGGCTCAGGGCCACATAGCCAGCCAGTGAAGTGGGACTGAAGGGCACGCGAATTTCGATGTCCTGTTCCGCGGGGCTGACGCCACCCTTGAAGGTGGCAATGACTTCCTTGCCATTGTCGACACTCTGATAAATGGTGAAGAAACGGGTGCCAAGCAGTTGCTGGAGGCTGGACTCCACCTCCTTCATGGCTTTCTTGAGATTTTTTGCGAATTTGAGCCGCTTGTAGATGAGCGCAAGCTCAAGAACGAAGGGATCATCCCCGCCGCCCTTTTCCGCCTCTTTCAGCGCGTTCATTTCCATGCCGCTGCTTGCCTCTGTCGAGTCAACCGCCACCAATACCAATTGCCAAGCCCTGCCCGCCGCTTCTGTCCCAGCCGCTGATACCAGTGGCGGGCGCATATGCTAGAATCCCGCCGATTTTACCGCAAGGTCCAGGGCAGGCCTGAAAATTGTGCTAGCGTAGCACACCTGAGACCATGGTAAAGCCCGGAAAACCAAGGAATTACCCTTGAAACCTATGAATTTCCATAAATTTTGTCCTTCCATCATGGCCAGGCCATGCCTAACTACCATGGCAATGTTGTTCAGCCTGCTCCTTGTCTGGCTGCCTGGCATGGGGCTTTTGGCCTATCCAAGCCTGGATGAGAGCGACTTGTCATGGTTGGGTCAGCAGATCTACCACAACGAGTGCAATCAGCAGCCCGCCTGCCTGGTGAGTTGGAACGATGGCGAGGACTTCCCCTCCCTCGGCATCGGTCATTTCATCTGGTACCGGCAAGGGCAGAATGCCCCCTTCGAACAAAGCTTTCCGGATCTGCTGCGCTTCCTGGAAACAGCTGGCGTCCAATTGCCTGGCTGGATTCATGAATACAACTACCACTCACCCTGGCCGCACCGGGAAGCCTTTGCCGCCGCCGACAGCCAGCCATGGCGGGACAGTCTGCGCAGCCTGCTGACGAATACCACGGCGCTGCAAACACAATTCATTGTGGAGCGCTTTGAGGGGTCCCTGGAGAAGATGCTCACGGCCACCGCCGCATCAAACCATGAAGAGCTTGCCGAACGTTTCCATGCAGTGGCCAATGCCGCGCCACCCCATGGTCTCTACGCCCTCATCGACTATGTCAATTTCAAGGGAGAAGGGGTCAACCCCAGTGAACGCTACCTGGGGCGCGGCTGGGGACTGTTGCAGGTACTCCAGGCAATGCCTGCCGCAGCGGATGATCCCCTGGCAGCTTTCGCGGCCAGTGCCATCCAGATACTGGAGGAACGGGTCGAGAATGCCCCGGTGGAAAGAAACGAGGGCCGCTGGATCAATGGCTGGCGTAACCGCGTCAACACCTATCTGCCGCAGCCAACATCCACCAGCCGATAAAGATCATTGCAGGACCAACCATTCCAGCACGGTAAATTTTCATGACTTACGAGCGTTCCAACATCAAGGCAATGCAGGGTTATGCTTCTGGCGAGCAGCCCGATTCCGCCGATGTCATCAAACTCAACACCAATGAAAACCCCTTCCCACCCAGTCCGGCGGTGGCGGCGGCCTTGGCCGCCATACAGGTGGAGAGCCTGCGTCGCTATCCTCCCCCCACCGCGGCCTTGCTGCGCGACAAACTGGCCGCCTGCCATGGTGTCGACCGGGACAACATCATCGTCACCAATGGTGGCGATGAACTGCTGCGGCTGGTGATTGCCACCTTCGTGGAAGTACATCAGAGCATCGCCGTGGCGGAACCCAGTTACTCGCTCTACGAAGTGCTGGCCAAGGCCCATGGCTGCGGCATGCTGCGCTTTGATCTTGAGGCGGATTGGTCATTGCCCGCCGATTTCGCCAGGCAGCTCAATGACAGTGGCGCCAAATTGTGCCTGGTGGTGAATCCCCACGCGCCCTCCGGACACCTGACCCCGGTGATGGAGTTACGGGCACTGGCGGCGGCATTCAAGGGCGTGCTGGTGATTGACGAGGCTTACATCGACTTCGTCGATCCCGCCCTGGGCCATGACTGCCTGCCCTTGATTGCTGAGTTCGACAACGTGCTGCTCCTGCGCACCTTCAGCAAGGGCTACTCCCTGGCGGGGTTGCGCATGGCCTATGGCCTGGGCTCCCGCACCCTGGTGGACCCCATGCAGTACAAGACCAAGGACAGTTACAACACCGACTACATCGCCCAGGTGCTGGCGGGGGCAGCCATCGACAGCCGAGACTATGCCGCAGAGACCTGGCGTCATGTGCGGGAGGCCCGTGAATCCATGGCCAAGGCACTGGCGGGCATGGGGCTTTGCAGTCCTCCCAGCCAGAGCAACTTTCTGCTGGTGACCGTGCCCCCATCCCACAGCGCGGAAGCCCTCTATCAGGCGCTCAAGCAGCGGGGAATCCTGGTGCGCTACTTCAAGCTGCCGCGCCTCGACGACAAGTTGCGCATCACCATCGGCACCACTGAGGAGAACCAACGCCTGCTGAAAGCCCTGCAGGAGATCCTGTAGGAGCAAGCCCTGCTCGCGACCAGATTTTGTCGCCTGCAGGGCAGGCTCCTACAGGCTAGATGCCGCTCAACATGGCGGTTGAGACGGGAATTTGTTAAGGTAGCCTCATGTTTTTCAAGCGCTCCAACAAGAAACTCAGCCGTAAAAACCGGAATATCATTTCCGGCTTGCTGGTGGGTCTTGCTTCCATCTATGCCGTGGCGGCTTATGTGGACATGCCGCGCGAGGATCTGCACACCTTTCTGCTGACCACAATCGTATTCGTGCTGGGCATCATCCTGCTGGCAGTGGTCGGGGTGCTGGTGTTGAAGACCTTGGGCAAACTCAAGGCGTCCTTCTTCAAGGAAAAGTGAGTTCAAGGAAAAGTGAGCTCAAGGAGAAGTAAGCTCAGGCAGCAGCAAGCCCGCAGGATTGCGCGGCCCCACCTGATACAAATAGACCAAGGCATCCTCACGCCCGCCATGGCTGGGGTAGTAATTGCGGCGGCGGTTGAGAAAGCGAAAGCCCTCGCTCTCATAGAGACTGATGGCCCTGCCATTGGAGGGCCGCACTTCCAGAAAAATCTGCTTGATGCCCGCCCCAATGGCGGACTTGACGATATGCCTCAGGAAGGCTCTGCCATGACCTTGCCCCTGATGGGCCGGGGCGATGCAGAAATTGAGCAGACTGGCCTCATCCAGGACCACTGAAACCACGGCAAAGCCGATGATTTCATCTTGCCCGCGGCAGATGATGCACTGATAGTCAGCTTCCAGGCATTCCTGAAACTGACGCGTGCCCCAGGGAAACAGCGTAGCAGAGGACTCGATGGCCTCCACCCTGGGTATGTCCTCCCAGGTCATCAAGCTGTATACCAGTTTCACCCTGTACGCCGCCGGAGTGGCGCCAGGTCCACCCATAACTCTCGCTTGAGGGTGGGTACCGCAAGCACCTCGTGCAGCGCCCGACTTCGCAGCACCTTGGGAGATTGCCGCCCTTCCCGTAACCCCCAGCCGGGGAAGCCACTGCCTACTCCCAGCAAAGGTTCCAAGTCCGCCCCCATCAGCAACACCACGCTCACATCGCCCAAACGGGTTTCAAGCCAGGCCCACAAGGCCTCCCTGGCCGCTACCACGCCCTGGTCCAAATGTGGCACATCGGCAAATGGCCAGTGAAACGCCGGTTCTGAAAAATCCAGCGTGGCATCAGGCAGGCGCAAGGCCCGCAACAGATTCTGCAGCAGTCTCTGATGCACGGCTTGCAAGCTGCCGGTGCCAGCCCAGGGCAGATGGTGAAGAATTGCCATGTCCCGACCGACACGCACCAGACTCAATTTGAAGCGGATATTCTCGCTGGCATCAGCCTTGGCCGGTCTGCTGACTGTTGTCTCGACAGCTTGCGGGCCAGGCTCCGGGACCACTCGCCTTGGCTTCTCAGCAGTGACGGAAGCCTGTTCCAGCCCCTGTTCCGTCCGCACCTGGGGAATGGAAGCAGGCGCCACCAAGCCCTCAAGATCATGGCGGCTTGTCTCAGGTCTGCTAACAGTCTCGGGCCCTTCCATGTCCGGCACGGCATCTTCCGGCGTAGCCTCATATTGTGGCGAGAGTGCCGCGCCGGGCAGGGGATGACGCGGGAAATAGGCTTGGATTCCCATCTCCTTCAGGCAGGCCATGCGTTGGCTGAAACCGATACTCATGTGAAGCGTTCCTCAGTCATGGACGGATTCTAGCACCCCTGTAAACCAAGATGCCAAAATGGCGTTATTGCCGGATAGCGATGGAGCACTGAAAAAAAATTTCCATGGCTCCACAACCAAATTTGAATGACGGCCGTCTTTCAAGGTAAGCGTAACAGTCCAGCACTGGGACTGTTTGATACTACTTGATCCTTCACATTGCTTTCGGGAGCGACTTCCATGTCAATGAAATTCTTGAGCCTGATCATTACCACCACACTCAGCTGCACGCTGCTGGCCAGCCCGTCCCTGGCACAACCCGGTGGCCGCATGTTTTCCGATCGCCATGACGGCGACCACCCCAGAACACAGACCAGGATGCGCGGAGAGGGACAGGGAGAAGGCGCTGCTGTCCACCGTGGTCGCATGCAGCGCGGCCCCATGATGCAAGCGCTGCGGCCAGCCGGACTGCTGCAAAGACTGGACAGCGATGGTGATGGCCGCATCAGCTTCGAGGAGTTCAACGCCGCTGAACGTGCCAACGCCGAAAGAATAATTGACCGAATGGATAGAAATGGCGACGGCTTGATCAGCTCTGATGAAATACCCACGCCCAGCCGGGGCCAGCATCAGGCCATGCGTGAAAGAATGGCCGAATGCATGGCGGAGATGGGAGACATGGCGAACAGACAGCACATGTTGGCCGATGCTGACCTGGACGGCGATGGCAACATCAACCTTGCCGAACTGAACCATGCACTTGAGCAGGCAAGCGTCAGAGCCTTCGAACGTCTTGATCTGGATGGTGACGGCTTCATCACAGAGCAGGAGTTAGTGTCTGCCCGCAGCGAGGCAATGGGTCAACAGGCCGAGCGCCGTGATTGCATGCGCGAGATGATGCAGTAACAGACTATCAAGGCGCCAATCCTGCCGCCATCAGAATATCTTCCAGGGAATAGAACTGGAAGGTACGGTCGGTGGACATGGCCACTAACAGACCCCCAGGAAATCCTGGCAGAGGCACGGGACTCAGATCGTGGCCATCACTCTCATCGGTTGCCAACTTCACGGTCGCCAACAAGGGATGCCGGTGCGGATCATCCACCGCACCCTCCCTTGAATAAATATGAAATTGGTTGGCTTGCTGATCCGATACAAAAATATAACCGCTGCCATCAGCCCGCTTATAAACTGAAATACCTTCGTGATCGCGGGCAAAGTCATCCAGACCAAACTCGGCCAGTTGGTCCTCGGCGTCATCGGCCAAAGGGTCGGCGTGATACTTCCTGACCCCATATATTTCATCACTGTAATAAACGTAGCCAAGCTCGCTGTCGACGGCGATGGCTTCGATTTCCTTGCGTCCACTCCACTGCCCAAAGGCGCGGGTGAAAACGCCGCGCAACTGGCCGTTGCCGTCATCCACCAGGCGGTATTGATGCAAATAGCCCTCGGTTGGCGCAAAGGCGTCGGAGCGGCTGACGATGGCGAACAAGGCGCCATCCCGCGCCCGTGTGTAAAGTGCGATGCCCATGACATCACGGGCCCGCTCACCCTCGAATACCGGGATACCACCACCATCAATGGGCTTCATGTCAGGCAGACGATAGATGCGCAGGCGATGGGCAAGCCTCTCGCTCACCACGGCAATATCCACTTGCTCTCCCCCCACCCAGACATCATGGGCGATGTCCACGTTGTTGGGTCGCAACAGGCCTCTCACCACCTTGTCATGATGAATGCGCCCATCAAGCCCGAATACATAGAGCGCGCCATCGGCATCCTTGTCGGTGCCCACTACAAGGCTGGCGGCGGGATCAGCGCGATTGATCCAGATTGCGGGGTCGTCGGTGTCATGCTTGACCGGTTCTGTAACCACCAGGGGTTGCAACTGAGCTTGCGCATCAAGAGCAACCATCAACAACAGTAGAAACATCACACCAGGGCATTTCTTCCAGAAAAAAACATTGTCCATAGATTGTAATACCCTCATTTTCGTTCTCCCAAAAAAGACTCCCCGCCATGCGGGGAGCCTTTTCAATCATCCCAATGATATCTTTCTGGATAAACCTCCCTGTTCATCTCCAAGCAGGAAATTGCTCCTGTGGTGATATCAGTAATTGAAGCGTACCCCCAAAAAGTAGAGGGCTCCGAAACGCTCATATTCACCGGCAAACTGCCTGGAACCATAATAGCGCAGGCCAGCTGTATCAGTGAGATTCTTGCCTTCGAAGTAGACTTCCCAGTTGTCGCTTGCAGCATAACTGGCTGTCAGGTCCATCTGACCACGACCTTCCCAGAAGAAGTCCTGACGAGCATCATCCGCATTGAGGCTATCCAGGTAATCGCTGCGATCCGTATAGGACAATCTCACACTGAAGCCATAATTTTCATAGAAAATCGAAGCATTCCAGTTGGTTCTGGACTGGCCTGTCAGCGCAAACCGGCTACGTCCAGCATAGGGCTCGCTCAGATTCATATGCGCATCGGTGTAGGTGTAGTTCACCATGTAGCCAAATCCAGAAGCCCAGCCAGGCAGCATGTCGAGCTGTTGCTGCCAATTGATCTCAGCACCCAGAATGCGGCCATCTGGGGCATTTTCAGGGCTGTTGATGAAGGCATCGCGTCCCTGGTAGATACCAGTCCTGACCAGGTCGAAGCGATAGTCCTTGAGATCTTTGTAGAACACACCACCCGATACGATGCCGAGGGGCAGCATGTAGTACTCGAGCATGAGATCTACGTTGGTGGTCAAGGTTGGCTTGAGGTTGGGATTACCCAGGGTGACCCTGCGCACACTGGCAGTTTCATCATTTTCCACGATCCTCGGTACCAGATCGGGGAAATTGGGACGATTGATGGCCCGCGTAATGGCCGCGCGACCAATCAACTGCTCACTGAACTCATAACGCAAGGTGATACTGGGAAACAGATTGGTGTAGCTGTTCTTGGCGTTGGCATCACCAATGACGCCAGTATCTTCGTTGAAGGTAGGTGACCTGGTATCAAGTTGAGTATGCTCGATGCGAAGTCCTACAATCACATCGGCATTATCTGCCAATTCAAGCTTGGCTTGGCCGTAAGCAGCTGTAATATCCTCACGAACATTGTAGTCCGCAGTGATGGACTGAGGAATTCTGCGCTCCTGCAAAGAAGCATTCCTGGCTCCAGCCAGATACTCACGGACCGCAATCGGATCCATCTTGTTGCCAAGAAAGTAGTCGTAGTTGTCAGAAATCTCCGCGGCAAGGAAAGTGCTCAGTGGATTGGCTGGTGCCGCTGAGGCACGTCGATCCCTGAAACGCTCCTCATCATGGTCCTTGCTCCTGTCGCGATGTTTCACACCGAATTTATAGGTAGTGGGAATCTCCATGAACATGCCCGGCATTTCCACATTGGCAATGAAAGCCATTTCATCTTCCTGGGCCGTATTCCAGCGGAAGGTATTTTCCCTGAATCCATAGCTGTCCACTTCCAGATGCTGACGATTGTTGGCATCAAACAAGGAAATATATGGCTGGTTTGAATTCTCTCTGAAATCGTAGGAAAGCGTCGGCCTCAGAGAACTCCTCCATAATAGTTCATCCCTGTTTGGATAGGTTTGCTCGGCGGTTGAAAACGACAGTGTATAGTCAACCGTGAACGAGGGCATTTCATGCTCGCCACCAATCGCTATGCTGCTGATATTATTCCGCTGCACACGGTGACGGTGCTGCTTTTGCAGACGAGTGTTGGTGTAAGTCGCGGTTTGGTCGGTAGCCCCAGGTTGCAGATTGCCATCTGCCCAGACGATATCAAGACGGTTACGGAATTCATCGTCAGTGAATCTGGCATAGGAACCACGGATAAAGTATCTGTCGGTGGCCGTTGGACGCCATTCCAGCATGCCAGTGGCAGCAGCGCGTTCACGGCGAGTATCGTAATCCTTGAACAGGGTTTCTTCGATGCTCATCACTTCGCCGCCTTCTGGCGTAGTTACGGGTATCCATACATGTTCGATGTTGTCAACCACACGGCGAGTCTTGGAGTAACTGAGCGACAACAGAGCACCAAATTCCTGCTGCGCACCAAAAAGATTGCTCATCAACAGGCTACCCCTGGTGTCATTATCGCTACCGTATTCGTTATAGCTCATGCCGCCGGAACCGCGAACACGCAGGCCATCGCTGTCAAACGGTGAGCGGGTCACGATATTCACTGCACCGGAAATGGAATCAGCATCATGCTCTGGACGCAAGGTCTTGGATACTTCGATCTGGCTGACGATGTCAGATGGAATAGTGTCCAAATCCACTGCACGAGTGCCCGGATCCGGGGCAGGTAGACTCACCCCGTCGATCTGCACGGCAGAGAATTCAGAGGGAGCGCCACGGACATTGATATAGCGCCCTTCTCCCTGATCTCGCTCGATGCCAATACCAGGGGTGCGTTGTAAGGCCTCGGCGATATTGGGGTCAGGAAACCGGCCGATGGCATCCGCTGAGATGATGTTCGAAATATTGTCGTTCATCCGCTGCTGGTTGAGGGCACGCGCCTGGCCGTCCACGATGGGACGCGCGGTCACCACCACTTCCTCCAGGGCAGCAGTTTGACGCAATGCCACTTGCGCCACAGTGGCTCGCTGGCCAGCAGCCACGGTCACACTGCGGGTTTCACTCTGGAAACCCAGGTATTCTATTTCCAGGGTATAGGTGCCAGCAGGCACCTGCTGAATCACGAATTCGCCCTGGGTATTACTGGTGGCGCGCAGATTCTGCCCCTGCACGGTAATCTGGGCGCCAGGCAAACCGGAACCGGCCCTGTCGGCGATACGGCCAGCGATGGAGCCAGTGGATTGGGCAAAAGCCTGGGACATCAGAAGCAAGGTGGTTATCAGCAACGCCAATAGCCTCCCCGCCACCGATACCAGTGGTGTGGTGTGTATCGTAAGCATGGGTTTTCTCCTCGATTGAAACTGGAGGAGATTCTAGGGATGATTTCCAGGAAAAAAATAAAGACAGAATGAAGGTATTGCGCTATTTCAATTAAGAAAATGTAAATAGCTTCATGGCTTGGAAAGACCTTGCGGGATGATCACCTCCATGCAGCCAACTCCACTGTTGGTGGAACCTGAAATATTGGTGATACAAAGCACCTTGCCTTTCACCTGCAAACCTTTCGAGCTTGTCTTGATCGAATTAAGGTCAGAGAGGATAAGATCCTGATTCACCTCAAGGTTTCTGGGCACGGTACCAAGATGTGAGTCGATCAAATAAAGCCTTCCATCTACTTTCATTTGATCAGGGGGAAAATCAATGCTGGCCCGATACAGGTTCAAGGCGCCATGAACTTGCAGCCTGCGAGGCATCGAGGCGACATGGCTTTCACTCAGATCAAGGTCTCCATGCACCTCTGCCAGCGCGGGAAAGTCAATCAGGTCGCAATGCCTGGCAAAGAAACTGCCACCCACAAAGATGTCCGCAGGAAATGAGCGGATTTTGGTATTGGAAATGTCCAGAGTGTTTTTGACATATAGCTTGTCGGAGGGAAGATGCCCAAGATTGGAGTCCGACACAATCAGGTCGCCGTGTACAGCGAGCTTTCTTGGCATGACGAAAGTTAAACCTGGCGGCAATAGTACATCACCAAGCACGTGGAGACAGCCGGTAATCACATTACAACTGACTCCACGATCATGGAGAAAACTCAATATATCCACACTTATCACTCCCAAGCGACCAATGTGGACCGATTATGCTCAAGCCTGCGCTTAAATCACGATTATTGATGTAAAGTTTTGTATTTAAGGAAACTATGATTAATTCCAATCCAATATTGTTTTGCGCACACTACTTAGAGCCAATCGTTATGTTATTTTTTTTTTCAACAATCCCACTTTCCATACTCATGATGACAATCGGCTCCCGCAAGCGATAACCTTCATTGCGAACCGTTTCAATGAAAGATTCGCCATGATCCGTGTCCTGACTGTCTATGACTTTTCTTAATCTGGATACAAGGTTGTCGATACCTCTATCACTGGGGTTCCAGGTACGATCAAAAATGGCCTTGCTGATTTCTTCACGATGAAGATATCCTGGATAACGTTTGATCAACATTTCCAGCAAATCAGACTCTTTCCCATGGAGATTGATTCTTTTGCTATCGGAAAAATAAAGGCGCTTTTTCTCTGGCGCAAAATAAAGCGGTGTACGATGAGCAACAGCATGAGGAATCTCATGTCTGCCATGCATGTCATCTCCGCCTGCCAGCAGTCTTTCTCCATGCTTTCTTGCAGCCGCGCTGACTCGCGCCACTAACTCCCTGGCGGAAATATCTGGAAACACCGCGTCATCTGCGCCAGCTTCAAGGGCAACGATCACATCCACTGTCAGCTTGCTCATGATGACAAGGATGACTGGCATATCAAACAGGCCATGGACCCAGCGCATTACATCAATGCCACTGCCCGAGCTCAGATACTGATCTACTATAACAGTACTGATTTTTTTGTTTTCAAGAATGACTCTGGCCTCTACATGGCTCAATGCCTGGTAGATTCTGCCGTGTTTGAAGGAAATATATTGTTCTGTCTCCTGCAACACATTGGTTTCCAGCAGGCAATGTCCAATGTACAGATAACCATCGAAATCCTCCACTAGGTAATCCAACATGAGACAATCCTTACTCTTAACATAAATTCCAGGAGACTTTATTCATAAAATGCGTTCCGGATCACATTTTCGCAATCGCGATACTAATCAATAGGTTTCTTCCATAGCCAGGGTTATTATGTAGGCATATGTAAGATACATTTCTCATCAGCGCGCTTATGAAACGCCTCTAATCCACTTTCATCAATTTTCAATCAAGCACCGCCACTCTCTCATGCCTGCATGGCATGTCCGATGCAATCTCAAGTTAGACCATGAGTAGATATATCGGCCTGAAGTGGCCATTCTTTAGAAAAACATTTCTATTATTTACGCCCCCTCGGGAAACCTCTCAGGATATTGCCGCAAAACAGTTACAGACTTGCCCGGATGTTGCAGCAACTGTCCTGTTGCGGCTGATCCAGCCCAGTGCCTGGAGCGCCCTGTCGGCGGCATACTGGTGCAATCTCCAGAGTAGTTGATGGGGAGTCTCCGCTTCGATTGCCAGCAGCAATAAGCAATTACATCTTGTTGAACTCCAACATACCCTCGTTTATGCTTGATTTTTCTGGGAGAAATTTCTATTACAAGACCTCCGGCGGATGCTTGTCCAAATGGGGTGATCACGTGCGAGGGCGGGGCCATGCGTTTCCATGTCATACCAGTGTTGGCCTGGGCAAGCTTGGCCTGCATCTCCCCTCCTTCTCTAGCACAACACTCGGCTGAAGAAGGAGAGTCCCTGGTGACCCGCTACTGCACCTCCTGCCACAATTCAGACGACTGGGCCGGCAGCCTTGATCTCACCCTGTTCGACCATGCACAACCCTTGCCGGACGCGGCAGTGTGGGAAGAGGTCATGCGCAAGTTTCGCGGCAACATGATGCCGCCCCAGGGCAATCCACGCCCTTCTTCCGCTGAAATCGACGCCTTCGTGGCGCACTTGCAGACCACTATCGACAGCGCCACCCTGGCCGATCCGAAACCTGGACGCGCCAGCCTGCACCGCCTCAACCGCACCGAGTACGGCAATGTCATTCGCGACCTGTTGCAACTGCATGTGGACATCTCTGAGCTGTTGCCGGCCGACGATGAGGGCTACGGCTTCGATAACATTGCCGATGTACTGCGCACCTCGCCCTCCCTGCTTGAACAATATCTCAACGCGGCGCGCCATATTGCCGCGCTGGCGGTGGGCGATCCCAGCATGGCGCCCATCAGCCATGTGTTCCGGGTTCCTCCTGATCTGCCCCAGGGCCAGCACATCCCCGGCCTGCCCCTGGGCACCCGGGGAGGTACTCTGATCGAACACAATTTTCCCCTGGATGCCGACTACGACTTCAGCGCCTTCCTCACCCGCAACATCGTCGGCTACATGACCGGCCTGGAGTGGCCCCACCAGTTCGAGATCAGCATCGACGGCGAGCAGGTGTTCCTGGCCCAGGTGGGGGGCGAGGAAGACAATCTGCGTTCCGACCGCAATTTTGCCGAGGCCGCCGACGCCATTGATGAGCGCCTGAAGGTGAGAGTGCCGGTGAAGGCGGGGCGGCGCCAGGTGGTGGTGACCTTCATCGACAAGAACGCGGCGGAAAGCCACGAGCCACTGACACTCCACACCCGTGATCTCGACTTGCAGAACATGAACGGCCTGCCCACCCTGGACTACCTCACCATCAGTGGGCCCTATGACATCCAGGGTCCCGGTGATACCCCCAGCCGCCGCCACCTCTTCAGTTGTTATCCGGAAAATGCCCGTGCCATGCCTGGCTGCGCCCGGGAAATCCTCTCCACACTGGCCACCCGTGCCTTCCGCGGGCCAGTGGCGGAAGAGGACCTGGAGATGCTGCTGGATTTCTACCAGCGCGGTCAGGAACTGGGCGGGTTCGAAGCTGGCATACAGGCCGCGCTGCGGGTGATGCTGGCTTCGCCGCGCTTTCTGTTCCGCGCCGCGCCGGACCCCGAGCACGTGGCGCCTGGCGATATCTATGCCCTGGACGACCTGGTGCTGGCCTCGCGCCTGTCCTTCTTTTTATGGAGCAGCATTCCCGACGATGAACTCCTGGGCCTGGCAATAGAAGGCCAACTCAGCCAGGATGAAGTCCTGGACCAGCAGGTAATGAGGATGCTGCGCGACCCACGCGCCCACAGCCTGGTGGACAACTTCGCCGCCCAGTGGCTGCTGCTGCGCAATCTGCAAAGCGTGGCCCCGGACATTCGCAACTTCCCCGACTTCGACGCCAAGCTCAAGGACAGCTTCCGCACCGAGACCGAAATGTTCGTCGCCAGCATCATGCGCGAGGACCGTTCGGTGCTGGACCTGCTCAACGCCGACCATACCTTTGTCAATGACCGCCTGGCCGAGCACTACGGCATCCCCCATATCCATGGCAGCCACTTCCGCCGCATCCAGCAACCCAACCCCCTGCGCCGGGGCCTGCTGGGACAGGGCAGCATCCTCACCGTCACCTCCTATCCCAACCGCACCTCGCCGGTGTTGCGCGGCAAGTGGGTGATGGAAAACCTGCTGGGAGCACCGCCACCCGCGCCGCCCCCCAACGTGCCCGACCTGGAGGAAAACGAGCCTGGCGGAGAACTGTTGTCGGTGCGTGAACGGCTGATCAAGCACCAGGAAAACCCTTCCTGCTCAGGCTGTCACAGCGCGCTGGACCCGCTTGGTTTCGCCTTGGAAAATTTCGACGCCGTGGGCCGCTTCCGCACTGTCGAGGAAGGTGGGGCGGTGGACAGTCTCGGCAATCTGGCGGATGGCACGCCAGTGGACGGCGCCGCCGGTCTGCATGGCCTGCTACTGGCAAAACCGGAGCATTTCGTCAATACTTTGACGGAAAAGCTGCTCACCTACGCCCTGGGCCGGGGCCTGGAGTACTACGACATGCCAGTGGTACGCCAGATCGGCCAGCAGGCAGCCGGAGAGGATTACCGCTTTTCGGCGGTCATCAAGGGTATAGTGAACAGCGTGCCTTTCCGCATGCAGCACGCCCAGGAAAGTCAAGGCATGGATGTTGGACAACGCTGATCCAAGCCACTTCTCTTATTATGTCGAGATTGCGGCTTGATCACTTGCTGAAACGAACCGAACCAAGAGGGGGGCCTCATGTTCATCTCCAGGAAACACCTCAGCCGCCGCCAATTGCTGCGCGGCGCAGGCGCCACCATTGCCCTGCCCCTGCTGGGGGCCATGGTGCCCGCGCTCACCACCTGGGCCAACACCGCCGCCCGCATCCAGCCGCGCCTGGGTTTCATCTACATTCCCCATGGCGCCATCATGAGCGACTACACGCCAGACAGCGTGGGACGGGATTTCGAATTCAAGACCATTCTCAAGCCCTTGGAGCCCTACCGCGAGCGGCTCAGCATCGTCAGTGGCCTGGCGCACCAGGCAGCGGATACCACTGCCGTGCATTCCCTCAGCCCCTGTACCTGGCTCAGCGGCGTCCGCCCCAAGGCCACCCTGGGCTCTGATGCCTATGCCGGGGTCACCGCCGATCAATACGCCGCCCAGGTAATCGGCCAGGATACCCTGCTGCCCTCCCTGGAAATCGCCACCGAGGACCACAGCGGCCTGCTGGGCGCCTGCGACCGCGACTATGGTTGCATCTACATGAATACCCTGTCGTGGCGCACCCCCACCTCCCCCAACCCCATGGAAATCAACCCGCGCAAGGTATTCGAGCGCCTGTTCGGCCAGGGCGGCACGGTGGAACAACGTCTGGCGCGGCAGGCGGAAGACCGCAGCATCCTTGATGCCGTCACCCATCAGGCCAGAACACTAGGCACGGGACTGGGTGGCGAGGATCGCCGCAAATTGGAAGACTATCTGGACAATATCCGTGAAATCGAGCGCCGCCTGCAGATCGCCGAAGGCCAGATCGCCCGCAATGCCGACATGGTGATTCCCGACGCCCCGGCCGGCATCCCCTTCAACTATGAGGAACATCTGCGCCTCATGTTCGACCTGACGGCCCTGGCCTGGCAGGCCAACATCACCCACATCACCAGTTTCATGATGGCGCGGGAGCTGAGCAACCGCACCTATCCCCAGGTGAATGTGGAGGATGGCCATCACGCCATTTCCCACCACCAGAATCGCCCGGAAAAAATGGAGAAGAACACCCGCATCCAGACCTACCACGTGGGCCTGTTCAAGGAGTTCATCGACACCCTGGACGCTATCCAGGAAGGCGACGGCAGCCTGCTGGACAACAGCATCGTGCTCTACGGCAGCAACATGAGCAACAGCAATGCCCACGACCACTATCCCCTGCCCAATGTGGTGCTGGGCGGTGGCGCCGGCACCCTAAAGGGGGGCGGCCTGCACATCAAGGAAGCCGACCGCACCCCCATGACCAACCTGGTGCTGACCATGCTGCACAAGGCCGGCGTGGAAATGGATCGCCTCGGCGACAGCACCGGCCTGATCTCGTCGCTCTGAGCCCATGGCATTCGCGGAACCCTGACACCATGACGCAACCTCTCCCAGACCCTGCCACTGTAGGAGCGAGCCCTGCTCGCGACCTTCCTGAACCTACTCCCGCTATTGCCGACTCCACTGGCAACATAGGTAATTTGAGAATACGCGGTGACGCAAGGTCGCGAGCAGGACTCGCTCCTACAGTGGTGGGCTGCGTGCTTGCCCTGGTGTGCGGCAGCATGGCGCAGGCGCAATTGAGTGGTGGTGGCGCCGATGCCGCCAACCAGTCACTGTTGCATAGCCTGAAAGCCGGCGACGCTGGAGCCGCCCGCCAGATGCTGGATGGCACCCGCCCGCTGTTCGAAACCGCGGAAAACGACGGCACCACCACCCTGCACTACGCCGTGCTGCATGATGTCAATGATGTCGCCCGCTCCCTCTTGCGTTCGGGAGCCCGCGTCAATGCCCGCAACCGCTATGGGGTCACCCCCATCTATCTGGCGGCCCGTAATGGCAGCGCGGAAATGACGGCCCTGTTGCTGGAACATGGCGCCAACCCCAATGAACTCTACCGCGAAGGGGAAACCGTGCTGATGACCGCCGCCCGCACCGGCGACAGCTCCACCGTGAGCTTACTGTTGGAGCACGGCGCCAGAATCGACGCACGCGAGGAATGGCATGGTCAAACCGCCCTGCACTGGGCCATGGCCCAGGGCCATGCTCATCTGGTGGCCCTGCTGGTGGAGCATGGCGCCGATGTCAATGCCCGCTCCACCGAAGAGGAATGGGAACGCCAGGTGACCGACGAACCCAGGGAAAAATGGTTGCCACCCGGCGCCATGACGCCGCTGCTGTTCGCCGCCCGCGAAGGTTGCCTGGCCTGTATCCAACCGCTGTTGGAGCACGGTGCCGACATTGATGCCCCCACGCCGAAACTGATCACGCCGCTGCTGATCAGCCTGATCAATGGCCACTACGACGTCGCCATGGCCCTGATCGCGGCCGGTGCGGATGTCAATCTCAACGACGACACCAACCGCAGCCCTCTTTATGCCGCCGTGGACTTCAACATCATGCCGGAATCCAACCGCCCCGCGCCGGAAGTCCTGCATAATCGCCACACGGCTCTCGACGTAATCGAGGCACTGCTGCAACATGGCGCCGACGTCAACGTGCAACTGAGCCGCATGGCTCCTTACCGGCTGAAGCTGGACCGTGGCAACGACACCATGCTCACCACCGGCACCACGCCGTTCCTGCGTGCCGCCAAGAGCGCCGACCTGGCCGCCATGCGGCTATTGTTGGACTACGGCGCCGACCCCACCCTTGCCACCAGCCAGGGTATCAATCCCTTGATGACCGCCGCCAATCTGGGCACCCGCGAGTCGGATTCCACTGGGCGCTACAAGAGCCAGCCGCAAATGATCGAAGCCATTCAACTGTGTCTGGACCAAGGTCTCGACATCAATGCCCGCGCCAACGACGGCAGCAGTGCCGTGTTCGGCGCCGCCATGTTCGGCATGACTGAAGTGGTCAGGTTTCTGCATGCCAACGGCGCCGAGTTGGATTACAGCAACAACCGTGGCTTCTCCCCCCTGGACGCCGCCATGGGCAAGGCCGGGGGCTATGGCTTTTCCGGCTCTGATGGGGTATTTCACGAGGAGACCGTGACATTGATCCGACAGTTGCTGGAATAATCACCCTCGAACATCGGGCTGACCCCAGCCTCAATATTTCCTCAATTCTCGCCATGATCCGCCGATACCTCTGGTAACGGCGTGATCATGATGGGCGCGGCAGTTCCGCGCCAGCGAGAACCAGCAATGCAACTCCCCTTAGTGCGTATATTGCAGCAGTCTTCCTGCCGCGGCTGTCCCACCCCACCCCGTGCGCGACGGAATACTGATGCAATGTCCTGGTTAATCCCGGGTAACACTCACCACCCCCCCAAACACTCAGTGATGGCACGGATGCTCCTGGCCTGGATATTGCTGCTCCTCATGCCCGCTGTCGGCATCCATGCTGAACAGCATCGCTGGGAGAAGACAAGTATCAACATCACCTATGACTCAAGTGGCTCCCCCCTGGATAGGAAAGCCATGGCCTCAGCCCTGAACTATGTTGCCGGTTCCTGGGCAGGCCGCACCGGTCTCACTTTCAATATCATGCATCTCAGTCACGCCTCAAGCCCCCCTGGCGACATCCATGTCAGCTGGAAAAGCCCTATGGAAATCTTCCAGGCCACCAACCACATGCTGGGTTTCGCCGCCACTCGCAAACGGGTGTTTCTGGACAGCGGGGAAATCGCCAGTGCCGAGATCTGGCTCAACCGCGCGCTCTGGCATAATCCTGGCGCTTGCTTCAGCCACACCCTGATGCACGAGTTGGGACATGCCTTGGGCATTCCTCATGTGGCAGCCCGTGATGCCGTGATGTTCTTTGGCCTGAGTCACTGTCATCACAGCCTCGGCATTGAGGATATTACCGCCAGCCCCTATGATCATCAGGCATGTCACGCAGAGTTCCTGCCCGCCGATGAGGCCATCCATATTCCCGCGATCAAGGCGGGCAACAGATATTTCAGTGGTCGGCTGCTGTATCGTGGCGGCGCATGGCAACTGGATCATGAAAGCTTTCGTGAAATATTACCTCAACCCGACTGTCTGGACAGTCAGGTCCAGGATGGTGACCTGATTCTGAGGCAGGTATGGAGCATGGAAGGCAGTTGGAACCTGTTACTGGAAGCCCTGGATGCCTGGTCATGGCGTCTTGATACCGGCAGGGAAGCGCTGGCACCTTCCACACCGGTACTGAAACGCCGGATCAATCCAGATTGAGGCCGTAGGCGACTTGCACACCCAGGGGAGACATCACCAGATAGTCCATCAGACCATCCCCATTCCAGTCCACCGCCCGGTAGGCAAGACCATGGCTGTCCCTGTTGACCTGCCAGAAGGTCAGATTTGATCCATCCAAGGGCTCCACGAAGTAGGAGGGTCTGTAGGCTTGCCCGTTGACCCTCACTACACCATGGTTACGTCCCATTCTGATATCCAGCCCGCGTCCACGCACAGAAGCCAGCAGGTTCGTGTCGGCAATGAAGGGCTGCAGGCTTTGCTTGGCGCCATCACGATAAAGCACGTTGACCTGGTATGACAAAGAGGACTCATCTCCCACATCCGGGATCGACAAGCTGGTGGAATCCCTGACAGCCCCTCCGACCGTGATCCCCTGAAAATCAAAGGTGGCGGAAAACAATCCACCACTCAGTTCGTGAATGATCACACTTCCTGTTTCAGGCAAGCTGACCTTCCCCAGCCTCTTGAGATCGGCATAAAACTGAATGGGTTGATAGGACCCAGGAGCCACCACCGAGGCAAGGCGGTTGCTGGTGATGATCAATGTGCCATCGGCACGGACCACGATGCCATTGGGGAATGCGTCCGTCACCACGTTGGTGGAAAGCACTCGCGCCGGCACTACTAGCCCGGCGGCCTGAGCCGTGGCCGCACGTCCAGTCTGTACAGGCGTCTGGCTCAGACTCTGGGCAGTGCCTCCCCCCACCGTGAAGAAAGCCGTGCCGGTTTCTCCATCGAACTCCACGGCTGCACCAGCACCCCCGGTGGCTTGGAGCAGTCCAGACTCAAGCGAATCCTTGCCACTGCTGCCTCCCACGACCACATTGGACGGGTTGATTGCCTCGGCCAATTCATCCAGAAAGGCATCCAATTCCGCCTCCGAAATTCCAGTCCCCTGCAATGCCCCACTCAAGGCTTCCTTCGAGATCAAAGCCTTGTTGTAAGGTTTCAGGGGCAGGGAAGTTTCCATCTGGGATTCTGGGTCGGCATTTGGATCTGTGGCCTCGTTCACAGCATTCAGCAACACATCACCTTGTAAGGGTATCTCCAGGTTGATATTGCTGCTGATGATGGTACCCAAACTCATCAATACTTCTTTTTTCGCCTGTGGTTCAGCGGCTGTTCCCGCGCTCACCAGGACCACGGCCGCCGCGGCCGCCTTGATACTGGCATCTTGTATCGCCGCTTTTTGATCCAAGGTCAGCGATGCCGCCGCTCCCCCCTTGCTGACTTTGTCGTCGAGGGAGGCAAGGACCATCGACAAGCCAGCGAGGGCCGCCTTGCCACTCGAACCAGTGGCAGCCGCACCCGCGACGTTGCCAGTGGACGAGGCATTGGCCACGGCGTTACCCGTGAGGGACACCACGCTGCCGATGGCAGCGATGCCATCAATGGCCTGGGCGTTGCTCAAGTTGGCAATGCCGCTGACCAGTGTGTTGGCAAGCCCCACGGAAGCGGTAGCCGCCGTATTGATGACCTCCACTACTGCTGGAGAAATGCTTTGTCCACTACCCGAGGGTGGTATCACGATGTCATCGATAATATCC
>JBJHAY010000014.1:0-21051 GCA_050485205.1 Gammaproteobacteria bacterium | reverse complement strand
CCCCTACCCGCTGGGCTTCTACCAGCGTGGTCTTGACGGCCGCATCGACGATCCCGATGCCGGCTGGAAAGGCCGTGCCCTGTACTCCAACTACGGCACCCACCTGGTATGGCACAGCGAAGGCGGCAAGGGCTTTGTCGGCAAGGCGGTGAAGATCCAGATCCGTCCTGATCCGCTGGCGGAATGAGGCAACTCAGGTAGCGCTCTGGTACCGCAAGCAGCAAGACCACACAACGCCCCGCAAGGGGCGTTGTTGTTTTCGGGCCACCAACAACGCCTTCCTGTGCCGCTTGTTAACTTCTATAACTTGAATAGCCTGCCTACACATGACCCCGGCTACACAATATTGTCAGGTGGACATTACAGCCATAAAAAAAACCTCCTTCCATGTTTAGCCACTAGAGGAGTAAATGGCTACGCAAGAAAAGAGGCATTGTCGCGACAACATGGCCGCCAAGGGGGGAACCAGAACTACCAGCAAGCTCCCGAAACAACTATCTGTACCAGTACTTCACCTTACAAAAGGAAAGTTCATCCTGAATCCAACATAAAACGCCCGCCCAGGGGTGTTGTAGTTGATCACTTCCTGATAATCCTCATTGGTGGCGTTTTCCAGGCGTCCATACACCTGAAAGCTGGGAGTGACTGCGTAGTTGGCAGTCAGATCCAGCACGCCGAAATTATCCAGTTTCACCAACTGACCCGCGGTTTCATCGAAAGAATCCCGGGACATCCGGTAGAAGGCATTGAGGTTCAATTTCTCCTGCATCCCGAAGTAGGACACACCGGCATTGAACAGATGTTCCGGCCGGCGGCGGCGCGGCAGGCCACCGGGGCGTTCGGTTTCGTTCCAGGTGTAGTTGCCCACCAGGCGGAGGGATTCAGTAAACCCCCACTGTCCTGACAGCTCCACCCCCTTGGAAGTGCTGATGCCGAGGTCCTGCATATAGCCACTGAAATCCGCCAGGTCGAAGAAAATCGCATCCTGCACCCGCTGATTGAAATACACCGCCTCCAGATGCAGGTCTCCGCTGCCAAGGTATTCCACACCTACCTCATAGCCACGGCTGGATTCCTGCAGCAGTGACACGTTGGAAGCTGGCGGGAAGGCATTGGGGCCGGCGTTGTAGGCAATCTCGAAGGGGCTGGGGGCACGGAATCCGGTGCCATAACTGCTCTTCACCTTGATGGCGTCACCACCGGCCAGGTCGAACAGGTAGGCGGCACTCAGGCGGTAACTGTTGTTGGTGCCGAAATCATCATTGTCATCGTGACGCACGCCGGCGGTAAGGAAGAGGTTGTCGGAGAAATTGCTCAAGTACTCCAGGTAAACCCCCAGATTGTTCCTGCCACGGCCATTGTTGATGGCTTCTTCGTGGTCGGCGCCCCACACCAGGTTGAAACCCGGCAGGTTGGTGGCGCTGCCCACGTATTCCCAGCGATTGAGTTCTCCATTGGCAATGAAGCTGGACACCCCGGCGGTAAAGTTTTCGCGCTCGGTTCGAGTGGTGGCATAGGAAATATTGTGGGTGATGCTGTCGCCGCTGTAGACCGCGCCCAGTCGCGAGGCGCTCATGTCGAAGTTGCCGACACAGTCGCCGTTGCCGCCAAAGCAGCCGTCAAATTCACTGACGCCGCGCACATCACGGTGTACCAGGTCCAGCCGCAATTTTTCAGTGACGTTGAATCCGCCTCGCGCATGGACGGTGGTGTTCTTGTAGCCATCATCATCCTGAGAGGGGTCGGTGGTCATGGTGTTGAAACCATCGGAGCGGAAGTCGGCAGCAGACAGGAAGAAGTCGCCCTTCTCATAATTGCCGCCCAGGTTGCCACTATATTGTTGGGTGTTGAAGCGACCACTTTGCGCGTCGATGTTGGCAGTGAGGCCCTCTTGGCCAGGCTGACGTGAACTGATGTTGACAATACCACCGGCATCGGCGCCATAGCTCAAGCCCTGAGGCCCACGCAGGATTTCCACCCTGCCGACCCCGCTGCTGAGAATGTGCTCCAACTGCGGCCCTATCTGAGTGGTGCTGGGGTCGGACAGGCGTATGCCGTCCAGAATGGTCAACGTACGGAAACCTTCTTCTCCGCGAATGCGCAGAGCGGTGCTCTTGCCGGCGCCACCATTGCTGCTGGTGGCAATGGCTGGCATCTGCCGCAGAACATCCACAATGGAAAGGTTGCCACGGGCGTCGATGTCCGCTTCGGTTACCACGGTCACCGAGGTGGCAATCTGCTTCAGGGGCACGGGGATGCGGTTGGAGGTGACGATGATCTCTTCGATGGTGCTGCGACCGTTGCCTGGTCCATCCTGCGCCAGCACATAGGGCTGACCGCACATGGCCATGGCGGCCACAAGACACCACTTTCCCGACCCAGACTTGAGTGCGCGATGCCCTAAAGGGCGATTCATGACAGATTCATATTCTGTGAGACGCATAGTGCTTTCCATATGTTTGAATGTCGTGCCTTCGCCAACGGTCGATAATGTTATAATATAACTAAAAAAGCGCAAGTCCCTTGGAGCTCTTTCTTCCGCTTTGCAATTTCATCAATTCTGCACAGGGAATCTGCTCTGCCCGAGGTGCTGCGTCGGTGACAATACGTCAATCCCATGGGCCTGCATCATAATGTGCTTTCTACATACATGGCACGTACTTAACCGTTGCATAACGGTTAACGTTAACAAACCATTAACGTTAAATTAACATATTGATATTTATATATTTTTTATGACAAGGGGATTTCCGCTACCATTGGCCTCATGAATAACTTGCCTGCACAATCCACCCGCAACCAACGACGCCTGCACCGCGTGGCAGGCATAGTGTTGCTGTTGCCTTTCCTGGCGTGGTCCACCACGGCCATGTTTTTCCTGATCAAGCCCGGCTATGACCAGGCCTATGAACGCCTGGACGTGCGTCTCTACCCACTGGAGTCAATACCTACTGTCACGCCAGACCACGACTGGCTGGAGGTACGCCAGTTGCGTACCGTGCTGGGGGAACATCTGCTGGTGCGCACCACTGAAGGCTGGCGCCAACTGGACCCGCTCAGCTTGCAAGCGCTGCCCATGCTTGGCGCCGATGCCCTGCGGCAATTGGTGGCCGACGCCTTCAGTGCCAACCCCGCGCGTTATGGCAACATCACCGAAATCGATGGCAACCGCCTGGTCACCGACACCGGCGTGGAAGTGCGGCTGGACTGGCACAGTCTGGGACTGAGTCAGCAAGGCCAGGACACCCGCCGCATCAATCAACTCTACGACATTCATTACCTGCGCTGGACCGGCATCAGGCCCCTGGACAGCGTGCTGGGGCTGGTGGGGCTGGCCCTGTTGATATACATGACCTACAGCGGAGCCAGGCTGGCCTTCAGGCCCAGGCTGACCGCCAGGACAGATGCCCGCGAACAGGGCATGGCGGGAGCGGCACAGGAGGTCATGTAGTGGAATTGCAAGCTTACGCCCTGCTGTGCGGTCTGGCGGCAGTGGTATTCACCAGCACGGCCGTGTCTCGACGCAGCGTCGGCATTCTGACCGGGGCGCTGATCATCAGCCTGATGCTGGTGAACCCCGCCCTGCTGAACCTACCCCTGCGGCCCCTGGTCTCTGTAACACCGGCGCAATTGGCCATGTTGGTGGTGCTGGGTGCCGCGCTGTTTCTGCGCAAACCACATCTTTCCTCGCCCCTGGTATTGCTGGGCGGCGCCATGGCCGCCATCTGGACCACCTTCCTCGGTGCCCAGGGCTTTCCGCGCCCGCTGGTGATCCTGTTGGCACTGGCCTTACCCCTCCTTACCCTGTGGCTAGCCCTGGGCAGGCAGAACTTCAAATCCCCGATCCTGCTGGAGGAAGCCATGGTGCTGGTGCTGCTGGCGGGGCTCGCCCTGGTGGTGATACCCGAGGCCATTGGTGGCTGGCAGACCGGCCAGGCCTTGCAAACCCTGGATGCCACCGCCACTGAAGCGGTTGGGCCGGGCGTGCTGGCCATCACCCTGATTTCCGCCCTGCTGGGCGCTCTCTATGTCGTTTACTTGAATTGGAAGAAAAGATGAATCTGTTGGGTTTGCTTGAAAATGGTTTGTTCGCGCTGGGTCAGGTTCTGCGTTTTCCGGTGATGGCGCTGCTGTGGGTGTGCGTGATCAGCGTCTGCTTCATGGCGGGCGCCTGTTTCATGGACTTCCTGGCCCGGCGCAAGGAAAGACGCGCCTTTGACGTCAAGCGCTGGCTGCAGGCAGGTCCGGTGCTGACGGCAGAAAACGCGCGCATCGAATCCCTGCCCCTGCCCCTGCGGCAGTTGGCCGGCAACATCCGCGACCATGAGAGCCGCGGCGAATTGAAGGCCGGCGGCATCGAGAACCTGGTGCTAGAGGCGGAGGAAGGCCTGAAGCACAGCCTCAACCCCTCGCGCATGCTGGTGAAGATCGGCCCCAGTCTGGGACTGTTGGGCACCTTGATTCCCATGGGAGTATCACTGGCCTCCATGGCGGCCGGCAACCTGGAAGCCATGGCCGGCCAGATGGTGGTGGCCTTTACCACCACCATCATCGGCCTGGCCTGCGGCACCGGCGCCTATGTGGTGAACCTGGTGCGCCAGGGTTGGGTGAATGAAACCATCCGCGAACAGCGCTTCATCGCCGAACGCATGCTGGCGGAGCTGGAACACAAGCTGTAAACACTGCCACTTGTAGGAGCGAGCCCTGCTCGCGACCTGTGGGTTTAGTTGGCTTCAACGCCCGGCCCTAAGCTTCAGTGCTGTTGGGCGGTTATTTGCTCCAGGTACGGGTCGCGAGCAGGGCTCGCTCCTACAGAGATTGGATGAGATTGCCGGCATTGGCCGGCACAACAAGATGATGAGGTGAACATGAGCAAGTTCTTGAAAATGCCGATTCTGGAAGAGGTGGAGGAAGATCCACTTTCAGGCATCGCCAATCTGTTCGATGTGTCAGTGGTGTTCATCGTGGGCCTGATGATTTCGCTGTTTTCGGTGTACCGCATGGGCGACCTGGTGAACCCGGACACCGAGGTGACCATGGTGATGACCAACGCCCAGGGCGAGCAGGAAATCATCACCAAGCGCGGCCCGGTGATCGAGGCCTACCGGGTCACCACTGAATCCCTGTCCGGTGGCGACGGCGAGCGCCTGGGAGTGGCCTATCGCCTGCCCGACGGACAGATCATTTACGTACCCGAAACCGAAGACCTGTAGGAGCGAGCTCTGCTCGCGACAAAATGGGTCGCCTGCAGGGCAGGCTCCTACAGGGCGATTTGCTGAACTGGGGGAACGAAAACATGTTGTTGCGCTATTTGGGCAGGCTGGCTTGCCTGCTGAGTATTACCTCCCTGATGGCTGCCCCGCTGGCGGCCCAGGCCCCTGCTGGCGCCGATGAAACGGTCACCCTCACCTATCTGTTTTCCGATGGCAACCTGCCCGGCACCCTCAATGCCTTCCGTAACCTGTTGGAAGTGAACCCAGAGCTGGAAGGCCGCGTCAAACTCCAGTTCCTCACCGAATCATTCTTCAACACGGCAGATCCCGCAGCCATCGCCGGCAGCGACATCCTGGTGCTGGACATGATGAACCAGCAGATGCTGGACCGTTTCGACCAGGCCCACGGCACCGACCTGATCCAGGACATCGGCACCGTCCTGGCGGTGGGCGTGGGCATCCAGCCACTGGAATACTACACCGATCAAGGCGCGCTCTGGGATGAGCGGGCCATGGCCTACTGGCAGGCCGGTGGCCAGCTCAACCAACTGTCCCTGATGCAGTTCGCCCTCAGCCAGGCCGGCATTGAGGGCCTGACTATCGCCGACCCGGAACCCGGCCTCAATTTCGGCTATTACTACCCCGATGGCGAGGGCGGCCGTGCCTTCGCCACCTGGCAGGAATTCGATGCCTGGCGCCAGGCCAACGGCAAGACCGCGCCTGGCCGCCCCAGGGTGGCCATCGGCTTCTACCGGGCCGCCTTCTATGGCGATGAAACCGGGGTGGTGGATGCCCTCATCGCGGAAGTGGAAAGCCAGGGCGCCGAGGCCATCCCCCTGTTCGGCTATCCCGGCCATGTGGCCTATGAACAACTGCTGCTGGACGAGAATGGCACCGCCCGGGCCGACGTGGCCCTCTCCCTGCTGCTGCGCTTCGCCGACTTCGAAGCTTCCGAAACCCTCGCCAAGGTGGACATCCCCCAACTCAACATGATTACCCTCTACGGCCGCGACGAACAGGAGTGGCGTGAATCCAATACCGGCCTTTCCCTGTTCGAGGGCACCTTCCAGGTGGCGGTGCCGGAACTGGCCGGACTGGTGGCGCCGGTAGTGGTGGGCAGCCGCGAGAAACAGACCGACCCGGTCACCGGCATTTCCTACGTGGTGAACAACCCCATCACTTCCCGGGTGGAAATGGCGGTGAAACGCGGCCTGCGCTATGCCCGCCTGCGCCACAAGGAAAACCAGGACAAGCGCATCGCGCTGATGTACTACAACTACCCGGCTGGCAAGGCCAACATTGGTGCCAGTTATCTCAATATCGCCGATTCCCTCTCCCTCATCCTCAATCGCATGCGCGAGGAAGGCTACGATGTGGGGGATGCCGACCTGTCAGCGGAAGCCATCCTCGCCGACATCACCACCAAGGCCCGCAACGTCGGCGGCTTTGCGCCCGGCGAGTTGGAGGAAATGGTGGCACTGGGTGGCATCGCCCTGGTGCCCATGAGCCGCTACCGCGAGTGGCTGGCGGATTTCCCCCCGGTGCTGCGGGACAAGATCAACGCGGACTGGGGTGAGCCGGAGGCCAGTGAATTGATGGTCAGCGGCGAAGGCAAGGACAAGGCCTTCGTGATTCCCCGCCTGGAGTACGGCAATGTCCTGCTGATGCCACAACCTGCCAGGGGCTGGGGCGAAGACCTGGAAAAACTCTACCATGCCGACGACCTCTCCCCCCCGCACCAATACGTGGCCGGCTATGCCTGGCTGCGCAACGAGGTGGACATCGACGCGGTGGTACACATGGGCACCCACGGCACCCTGGAATGGCTGGACGGCAAGGACATCGGCCTGTCGGAGGAAGATGCCTCCGACGCCCTGATGGCGGAAATTCCCGACCTCTACATCTACAACGTGGATGTGGTGGGCGAGGGCCTGGTGGCGCGCCGCCGCGGCATGGCCACCCTGCTGGATCACATGGTGCCCGCCTTCGTGGAAAGCGACCTCTATCCCGAGCTGGCTGCTCTTGGCGAAACCATCAACGACTTCGACGCCAACATCCACAAGAATCCCGAACTGGCCGACCTCTTCGCCGGTGACATCATCGAACAGGTGATCAAGCACGGCATCGACAAGGCGCTGGGGCTTGAGTTGGCAGGCAAGACCACGCTTGACCATGACGACATCCATGACATCCAGGATTACATTCTGGAACTTAAGGACCAATTCATTCCCTACGGCCTGCACGCCTTCGGCCGCCTGCCCAGCGAGGAAATGCGCACCAGCACCGTCAACGCCATCATGGCGGTGGACCGTTCCCTGCTGCCCGACCAGCGCCTGGTGCTGTCGGACGACATGGAGCAGCGCATCATCACTTCCTCCAGCCGCGAACTGGACAGCCTGCTGCACGGCATGTCCGGTGGCTACATCATGGGCGGCAGCGGCGGCGAGCCGATCCGCAATCCGGATGCCTACCCCACCGGCAAGAACTTCTATGGCATCGATCCCGACAAGGTGCCCAAAAAAGCCTCCTGGACGCTGGGCGTGCAACTGGCGGATCAGATGATCGAACAACACCTGGCCCAGCATGGCGAATACCCCCGCAAGATTTCCTTCGTGATCTGGGGCGACGAGACCATGCGTCACGAAGGGGTGCTGGAATCCCAGATATTCCACCTGCTGGGCACCCGCCCCATCTGGGATGCCCGCGACAAGGTGGTGGGCGTGGAAGTGGTGCCCAGCGCCGAACTGGGCCGCCCGCGCATCGACATACTCATCGCCAGCGCCGCCGAGGGCATGTTCAACAATGTCACCGTGCTGATGGACCAGGCGGTACAGAAAGTCAAGGCCCTGGAAGAAGCCGAGAACTTCGTGCGCCAGCACTACCTGGCCACCAAGGCACGCCTGATGGACATGGGCTACAGCGAAGAGGATGCCGACCTGCGCGCCGGCGTGCGCATCTTCGACGAGCCTCCCGGCATCTACAACCTCAACACCTCCACCATCGCCGCCGCCAGCGGCACCTGGGATTCCGACATCGGCATGGCCAATGACTACATCAACAAGATGGGCCATGGCTTCGGCAACGGCTTCTGGGGCGAACCCATGCAGGACGTGTTCAAGCTGGCCCTGGAAGGGGTGGAAAAAGTGGTGCACAGCAGCTCCACCATGCTCTATGGCGCCCTCGACAACGACGACTTCTTCATGTACATGGGCGGTCTCGCCGCCGCCGTGCGCACCGTGGATGGCAGCAATCCGGAACTCTTGGTCACCAATACCCGTGATCCCGGCAAACCGGAGATGTCCTCCATCGACAAGTTCATCGGCATGGAATTCCGCTCCCGCTATGTCAACCCCACCTGGATCGAAGGCATGCAGACCGAAGGCTATGCCGGCGCCCGCGCCATGGTGGAATTCGTGGAATACCTGTGGGGCTGGGACGCCACCGTCACCGAGGTGGTGGACGACAACATGTGGCAGGAAGTCTTCGAGGTATACGTGCAGGATCGTTACGACCTGGACATGCAGGAATTCTTCGACACTGAATCCCCCTACGCCTACCAGGACATGGCGGCGCGCATGCTGGAAACCATCCGCAAGGAATACTGGCAGACCGACGACGCCACCCTGCACGAACTGCTGGCCTCCTACGTCGACTCCATCGCCACCCACGGCATTAGTTGCACCGAGGTCAGCTGCGGCAATCCGCGACTGATGGAATTCGTGCTGGAACAGGGCCGCCTGGCCGACATTCCGGCCATCGACCTGGAAATTTTCAGGGAAGCAGTGGAACGGGCAGTCAAGGGCAATATCGAGCAACTGGCCAGAGCCCAGGAAGCCTTTGCGCGCCAGAACGACGCCTTCATCAACGCCATGTATCAGGGCCAGGCCCCGGATCCGTCCCTGGATGGTTTCCGCATGGAGCAGCTGGACAGCCCAAGCCCCATGACTTCACGGCCACCGGTAGCGGTCAACATCCTGACCGAGCGCTTCTCCCTGCTGTTCCAGGGCCTGCTTCTCCTGCTCCTGGCCGGCTGGTGGTGGCACCGACAAAGAGCCAAGCCCCTGTAGGAGCCTTCTTGCAGGCGACCTCCATAGGGAACCAGGTCGCCTGCAAGCAGGCTCCTACAAAAGCCGGGATATCAAATATCCCCTGGAGAACTTGTCACATGCGCCACCTCCTCGCCCCCTGGTGCCTGCTGCTACTCCTGACCGCCTGCGGCGACAAGCCTCAGCAGATCAGCCAGAGCCATTTCGGCGCCTTCGAATCCAGCCTCACCGTGCTGGACAACGGCAACGTCGCCATTGCCTGGCACGACAACCGCCATGGCGCCAACGAAATCTTCCTGCGCCTGCTCAATCCCGACCTCACCCCCCTCACCCAGGAAATCCGTCTCACCCACAACAACCAGCACTCCTACGAAGCCGCCATTGCCAGCTTCGATGACACTCTGGCGGTCAGCTGGTACGACAAAGACAGGGATGGCAGCCTCAGCGTCATGCTGGGCCTGTGGGATCTCGCCGGCCAGCCCCTGGCGCTGCACACCGTCTCAGACCCCCACAGCAATGGCCGGGTGCCACTGATCAAGCAAGCCGGTGACCGTTTCTTCCTGGCCTGGATAGAAGAAGAGCCCGCCAGCCACAATGCCCGCATCCAAGCGGCCTGGCTCAACCAACAAGGCGAATGGCTCGGCGCTCCCTTCACTCTGGCCGAAGCCAGCCGCACCACCTGGAACATCAACGCCGACGCCCTGCCCGATGGCCGCGTGGCGCTGGTCTACGATGCACAACACGAAAGCCGCGCCAGCGAGCTCTACCTGGTGCTGGTGGAAAACGACACCACCCGCGCGGTGCGCCTCAGCGCCGACGACGGCTTCGACTCCAAATATCCCGACATAGCCATCAACAACAACATGGCCGCGCTCACCTGGTTCGATGCCAGGGACGGCAACAACGAAGTCTATCTCTCCCTGTTCCCCTTCGCGGCTGCACTGGAAGACCCAGCTTTTGGCACAATCGACGCCGAGGCCAGGCGCATCACCCATGGCGATGGCGACTCCATTGGCGCCTACCTGGCCTGGAACGGCGACACCCTCGGGCTCGCCTGGAACGATGACCAGCACGGCAGCCACGACATCTACTTCCAGCGCTTCGACGCCAGCGGGCAGCCCCTGGCACCCGCCAGCAATATCAGCAACAGCAAGGCCGCATCCCGCATCCCCGCCATCAGCCCGCTGCGGAATGGCTTCATCCTGGCCTGGAACGAAAGCACCCTGTCCGACGGCCATGGCGAAGGCAACCGCTCGGAAATCCATGCCATCGTGGTGGAATGAGCCCCGGAGGACAATCATGTACAGTCTGCAACAACAAGTGACCGCAAGCCTGCTCTGCATCATGGTGCTGCTGGCAAGCGCCTGCGGCAAGGAACCCGAAACCCCAGAGGAAACTGACCTGATGGCCCTCTACCGCGAAGTGCTGAATCATCCGGAAAGACCGGAACAGGACCGGGCCCGCGATGCCAGCTCGCTGCCGCTGGAAAGCCTGAGCCTGATGGGGGTCAGACCCGGCATGAGCATCCTCGACTTCCATTCCGCAGGCGGCTACTTCACAGAACTGCTGTCCCGCATCGTTGGCCCCGAGGGGAAAGTCTACGCCCATGTGCATCCCGGCAATGGCATTCTGGCCCCAGAAGTCTTCGAGCAGCGCTACGGCAACCAGCGCCTGCTCAATGTTGAACGCCTGGTGACAAAACACAATGACCTGGTGATGCCGGAGGCAAGCCTGGATGCCATCCTGCTCTCCATGGTCTACCACGACACCTACTGGCACAGCGAGACTGTCGACTGGGGTCCAATAGACCAGCAGGCCCTGCTGGCGGAATTCCGCAAGGCCCTCAAGCCCGACGGCGTTATCCTGGTAATCGACCACAAGGCGGAATCCGGCAGCGATCCCTACGAAACCGCCGTGGCCTCCCACCGCATCGACCCGGCCATCGTGCTGCGGGACTTCACCCTGGCGGGCTTCAATCTGCTTGCGGAAAGCGAGGCATTGCACAACCCGGATGATGACTTTGTCACCGGGATTTTCGACCCGGCCATCTATCGGCAGACGGAGCGGTTTATGTTTCTGTTTGGCAGGCCCTGAGGTTCGGTTCTATCCCCATCACAGAACAGAACAGAGGGGGGAGGCCAAAAAGTGCAAATTCCCCCTTCAAAGCACGGCAAGAGCCGGGTAGACTCCATCAAGGCATTCTAAAAGTAGTGGCATGACGCGCACCTTTCCCAGGTACAGCATTGGCGGTAGCGTGCCTGCGGGAAGGGGCAGCGGGCAGGCATTGGCCGCCATACCTTGCAAAGGGATAAATACTTGGACAGTTGGGATAATTAAGGTAGGTTACCTTCCAAGTATTTTCCAGCTTGAGTCAAAAGAAAAATATATTTGGAAATCAGAAACCTACGGGACCCAAAAAATAGTCCAAAAATTATATGGTAAACATGCTATTTATTATTATGAAGCCGAAGGCCTCATTAACAGGCTGTTAAAGCACTGAACCATGATCAAAGTGACTAAAAAGAAGCTCAAAAAATATATTGACAAAGCTGGCGCTTCAAATGTAGCGAAGTCGACCCGCAGGCTCTTTTTCAACCACTTGTATGAAAGCATGGAATCCAGAGGGCACTTCCATGTCGATCAGATGTATGGAGCCGGTAGCGGAGTACTATTGAAAATCTGCGATGAATTCTTCGTGCTTACGGCAAAGCATGTCATCGAAAATAATATCAAGGGTGAACTTCAAAATGAGTCACCATTTTGGGTTACAGCAAAAAACCGAGGTGAATGGTCTTCGCTGTATGACTTTCTTTTTCCGAAAAGAGTATGGAACATTGGGGAGCTAATCTCTGACAATATCAATGGCGTTGATAGCTCTGATATTTGTCTTGTTGAAGTATTTCACCCTCAAAAGTTCCATATGCCAGATCACTTCATTGACATATCAAGTAAAGACTGCATTCTTAAGGGAGAAGAATTCTTCAATGGCCAGATTCTTTTAGTTACAGGCTACCCCTTTGAAAGAAATTCGTTTGATTTTACGCCCCTAAACGAAAGTATCACTCATACGACGAGAGTTCAGAGGCACACTATTCCTGGAATATACATAATCAACGAAGAGGATAGATATATCTCTTTTGATATGACCGAAGGGGAAACACATCATAGGAATGTTAATGGTATGAGTGGTGGCGCTGTATATAATGTTCAGCCAAAGGCTAATCAAGTAAAGCTGGCAGGAATTCCAGTTACCGCTGGAGATAATATTTGCCGCTTTATACCAAGTTTCATGTTTATAGATGCAATTATTAATTTTAGAGATTCAAGTAGTGAAGTTATTGATCCTATAGTGGACAACCCACCATCTTTAGATGATGTTATGAAAGTCACATTGAGCTATCTAAGGCAATTTGACCCTGAATTCAAAGAGGCTGCCGAGGGTAGCTTTAACAAGCGGCAGCACGGTGACCGCTTTTCCGCCGCTTCGCGGCTACAAATCGGCACGTGTGCCGGGCGATGGGCAGTTGATGGCGCGACGTGAAGCAGTCAGTCTACATATCTGACGAGATCGGCTCGTATTAATCGATTGGCGTAGAAAAGGTTTGGAAGGACCTTCGGAGGCAGTTAGAAGATTGAGCAGCGTGCATTTACAGATCGATGAGAAGAAGTTTCTGCTTAACTTTGTGCAGAACGCGCCGCAGCTCATGTGGTTCCTCGGCGCGGGTACATCACGTTCGTCCGGTTTGCCGGCTGCGGTGGATCTGATCTGGGATTTAAAGCGGCAGTATTACTGTGCCAATGAGAACCAGGACGTTCAGGCTCACAACCTCAGCAATCATGCTATCAAGGCGAAGATCCAGAGCTACCTCGACGGCCAAGGTTGCCCGGAAGTATGGAGCAATGAGGAATATTCCTACTATTTCGAATTGATGTTCGGCGAGGAGTACGCCGCGCAGCAATCCTATATTCAGAACAAGATGTCACCGGACAAGGTGACACTGACCATCGGTCCGCGCGTGCTTGCATCGCTTTTAAAAATGAGGCGGTCACGTCTTGTCTTCACCACCAACTTTGACGATGTTCTCGAGGATGCCTATGCGGCTGTCGCCGGAAAGAACCTCACCCCTTTTCATCTTGAAGGGTCATATGCCGCGCTTGAAGCGCTCAACGCAGAGCGGTTTCCGTTATATGCGAAGATTCACGGCGACTTTCGATACCAGAAGATTAAGAACCTTTCTGAAGATCTGCTTAGTAACGATGAGAAGATTCAGGAGTGCTTCATTGCTTCAGCCGGACGTTACGGCTTGATTGTCGCCGGCTACAGCGGCCGGGACAGCAACGTCATGGCTATGCTGGAACAGGCGCTCGCGCAACCTAATCCATTCCCGCACGGTATTTGGTGGACCGTCCCGCGCGCGTCCGGTGTTGCGCCTGCCGTCGTTGCGTTCATTGAAACGGCCCGGGTAAAAGGCATTGCGGCCTACATTGTAGAAACCGGGACGTTCGATCTCATGCTTTACAAGATCTGGCGGCAGATTCCTGACAAGCCGCAGGCGCTGGATGACAAAGTGCGCTCTGCGCGGGCGAATCCGGTATCGATTCCGCTACCCGCGCCTGGCAAATCTTATCCGGTCCTGCGAACGAACGCCCTCGAAATCGTAGATGCACCCCGGCAGTGCGGCATGCTTCCTGCCGCCGGCGTTCGCGCTGCCGATGTATTTTCTGCTGTACGCGAAAAGCAGCCGGATGCGGTCATTTCCTATCAGGACGGGATCGTCTTCTGGGGTGAATCCGCACAGGTTGCGAAAAGTCTGGAGGGACTGATCGCGAACGATCTTGACGTGCGTGAGTTCGCCGACCCGGTCGCCGAGATAGCCGAATCCACGTATCTAAAGTCGTTCTATGAGCACGGCATAGCCGAAGCGCTTTGCCACGACAAACCCGTTCTTCTGCGAAAAAAGGACAAGACCTATTATGCCGTAGTTAACCACCGCCAGGCTGACAATGAGTATTTCGCATCACTAAAGAAGGCTGTTGGTTTTCGTGGCAATCCCGGAACGATTTGCGGAACTGTCCGCGAGCTATCGGATACGCACTGGTCCGAGTGTGTCAGGCTTAGGCTTGAAGAGCGCGCCGGTGTCTTGTGGCTCTTGCTTGAGCCCGATGTCTGGATCAATCCGCTAAAGAATCGTGAAGATGCTCAAGACTTCCTGCGCAAACGAAAACTGAAACGATACAACAACCAGTCCTACGATATCCTGAACGCCTGGATTGAAATTCTCATCGGTCCCATCGGCCATGGCGCACCGGTTGCCGTCACCTATGGTGCCGATACGGACTACCCGGCTTCCTTTACTGTTTCCACCCGTACGGCATTCAGCAGGAGGGCATCCGCATGAGCGAGCAGCGGCACGATGAAGTATCCGCGCATGGCATGCTCCCTGAACCGGCACTCTTATTTGCGGGCAAGAAGACCGACACTCACCCGCTCCGAGGACTGATCACACACGGACCATACAGTCGTGAGCTTGGCTTTCCCGCTCAGGTGCGGCTTGCCTATCTGGCGCCCTCTGATCCCATGAGCCGGATAGAGTCCATCGTCGGCGAAATGGAGCGCAAAGCCCAAGTGAAAGAAGCAGCCAATTACTATTATGAGTATCCGGGATTTCAGAACGTATTTCGTGTGCCACTCATCCCAGCGAATGATGCCCTGAAGTTTTCGCCGCCGGTGGAATGCGCACGCCTAGCGCAGGCGCAGGATGGCGAAAGTCTCCTGCGGGAACTTGTTCACGCTATCGGCGCTACGCGTGCCAAACGTCACTCTTTTGATGTACTTTTGGTTTATCTTCCGCCGGAGTGGAAAAAGTCCTTCACGTACGAAGGGTTTAATCTCCACGACCGGCTAAAGGCGCTGATCGCGCCGCTCGGCATTCCGATTCAGATCATGAACGATACAGTCTTATCGCGCACCTGCCGTGCGCAGGCGATGTGGGGTATTACAGTCGCACTTTATGCCAAGGCCGGAGGCATACCATGGAAGCTTGCGGACTTTGACCGGGACGAAGCTTATATCGGACTTAGCTATGCGATGCGCAAGCAAGGCGATGGCATGGAGTACAGTACGTGTTGCAGCCAGATCTTCGATCCGGACGGCACAGGGTTTGAGTTTGTCGCCTATGACACGAGGGAGTTTGAGACAGACAGCAAAGGAAATCCTTACTTAAGCTATCAGGAGATGATGTCTGTACTCTCGCGCAGCCTTCTGCTTTATCAGAACGGTCATTACGCGCATGTGCCGCGCAAGATTTTCGTCCACAAGTCAACGCGCTTTACCGAAGAAGAAATTCAGGGTGCGCTAGATGCTTTCGGCTCAAAGACCGAGGTCGAACTAATCCAGATCATTCGTGCTACTCAGTGGCATGGTCTGAAGGTTGACCCACCGCAACGATTGGGCGAGAAGGCTCGGCCTGCCGGGTATCCACTTGATCGTGGCAGCTATCTGCCGCTCACTGAGACCGAATGCTTGCTCTGGACTCAAGGCAGCGTGGCCGGCGTTAACGCCCAGCAGGCAAACCGGCCTGTCTTTAAGGAGGCTGTCTTCAAGCCTACACCGACGCCGATATTGCTCAAACGCTGGTCAGGGGCGGGTGGGTGGCATGACACCTGCTCAAGTGTTTTTTCGCTGACCAAGTGTGACTGGAACAACAACACGCTTTATAAAACGTTGCCTGCGACGCTGGTTTACTCGCAACGTTTTGCCAATGTAGTAAAGGGCACACCAGAAATTGTCGATGATGTATATGACTACCGATTTTTTATGTAATGGCCACTATTGAACAGCGGACAAAAGTAGAGCGTATCGCCTGTAAAAGGGTGCTATCCCAGGGATTTGAAACACTGACTGGGGTTTGATGGCGAAGGTGGAAAATAGAAGTATCTTGTAATATTAGAGAAAGGAGAAACCTAGTTGGAAGAGCTTGTAGCTTGGATTGTTGATAACAAGCAATGGCTGTTCTCCGGTGCCGGTTTAGTGGTCCTTGCCTGGATAGGACGTGTTATCTTCAAGAAGAAGTACGCTTCGTCTACTCAGACCATCCGCTCAGGTGATGGCTCAACCAATGTTCAAGCGGGTAGAGACGTTAGTGTCTGGACGAAGAAGAAGGCTAACGATGTGGACTGAGAGTAAACAGTCGATTTCCTCCGGAGATGATTCGACAAATGTGATTGCCGGTCGAGACGTCAATCTCTATCTTAAGGGGAATGTTCCGACAGAGCTTGTCGACCAAAAAACAGAAGAGGAAGTTGAGAAACTAAGGAAGTCACGGTTCTTCCTTGAGTTCGACAGGACCAGATTGTCGTTGAGGCTTGGGAGACGCCTTGCTGAGGGCGACCTTTCGGGAGGTTCGGATGAAGTAAGGGGGCGGGCGTTGGCATGGTGCGCCAGATTATTATCTTCTTCAGAGTATCTTGAGCGGGCGGAAGAGCTTCTGGAGCTCGCGATAATTCTCGGAGATTTTCCAGAAGCCAAGATTGCGGAAGCATTTATCATTTCCCAGAAGGGAGATAAGGCAGCTGCGCTTAACGCTCTTGCCGATATTGAGTCTGAAATTTCGCATTCTGCCGGGTTGATGATCGTTGCACACCATGACGGCTCCGAAGGCGCTCTAAGTTGGATGGATGATGCGGGCTATAAGATCGCGGACCTGGATTCAGACGGCAAGAGTTTTCTCCTGCTCCATCAGCTTCAACTCGGGCGTTGGGACGAGGTTGCGCAGACGGTTGGTGCGTTTTCCGAGCAGGACTTTGAGGAAACCCCTATTCTTCATCATTTGGCAGGGTTAGCAACGCTAGTTCCTACCGTTCCGGGAGATTTTCGAGCTATTGTACTTACGCAGGTTCCCTTTGAAGCGGCAGATTTTCGACTCGCTTCGGATGGCGCTGCTATGGATGCACGGAGTGCGGCTCACGCGCACTTTATCGATGCGGTAGAGGCCGCAAAGCAGCTAGCATGTCCGCGTGCTGCGAGAATCGATGACGAGTACGCGCTTTGGCTTGAACTCCGCGACCCGGAGCAGAGCGCGCACGGCAAGAGCAGGTTAGAAAAAAAACTCCGTGATTCGAGCACTTCTCTCGGTTTCGTTCACTACGCTCTTCAGTTCGGCATCAAAGTGGAACTGGGTGCGGTTGAACGGGATATCGAACGGAGTATCGCCATAAATGGTGGAATGACCATTGATGCCGCCATTGCTCGTTTTGCCCTTGCATTTGCGCAGCGGACCCCCGAGGAGACGGCCAATTATATCGCTCGCCACCACAATCAACTCGCTGCCCACATTGATGCCAAGCTTATGCAGTATCGTCAGATCGAGATGCTGTCACGCGCGGGTTTGACCGAAAGGGCAAACGAGGTACTCGACCGGCTGCTAGAAGAGGGAATCCCTGCTGATCAAGAAAGTAATCTTCGAAGGATTATTTCTGAGGCCCAAGGGAGTGATCCCATTGGAGCTCACAAAACGCAATACGAAACAACAGAAGCTCTTGGCGACCTTATCAGCCTTGTTGCCAAATTAGAAGCCCATCAGCACTGGGACGATCTGTGCAAGTTCGGCAGGCTTCTCTTTGAAAAGACGCATTCGCTCAGCGATGCTGAGCGCCTTGTGAATGCCTTCAACAATACGCATAGATCAGAAGCACTGGTCGGCTTTTTGAAAGAAAACACCGACCTGCTATCACAATCCAACCACCTGCGTATGTCTTACGCTTGGGGTCTATATCATGAGGGTGCGTTTCTTCAATCCCGTGCTGCGCTGGCATCACTCACTGATGATGTGGGTAGCCCGAACTACCGCGCACTAAAGGTGAATCTCGGGATTGCGACCGGTAACTGGGCCTCCCTTTCTGCCTACATCGCCGATGAATACCAGAACAGATACGACAGAAGCGCACATGACCTGATTGGCGCTGCGCGACTGGCACTTCATTTAGATTCACCACTTGCGAAGGATCTAGTGTTCGAGGCAGCGGCGAAGGCCGCTGATGATTCTGCCGTCCTTGCCACCGCATACTTCATCGCAACAAGTGCAGGTTGGGAAGAGGATCCACGGGTTTTCCAATGGCTCGAAAAGGCCGCTGAACTGTCAGGAGACGATGGCCCGCTTCAAAGGATGAGCCTTAAGGACATTGTTGATCGAAAGCCCGAATGGGATCGCCGCGAATCAGAAACATGGCGCTTGCTGACGCAAGGCCAAATACCGATATTTCTTGCTGCCCAGTCACTTAATCGGACTCTCATTGACCTTACGACTTTCCCGGCGATAGCCAATCTGATGGAGATTGATCCGAGGCGAAGAAGTGCAATTCCCGCTTACAGCGGCAAGCGTATGCCGTTGGAATTTGATGTCAGTGGAAAAGCGGCTGCTCTGGACGCAACCGCACTGCTCACCTTGAGTTTCCTGAAGATACTCGATGTGGCGCTCGACGCCTTCGAGACTGTCTATATCCCGCATTCCACCCTTGGGTGGCTCTTCGAGGAACGCCAGAAAGCCCCGTTCCATCAGCCTAGCCGTATAGTGAATGCACGCAAAGTTCGGGATTTGCTGGCAACGGATATGCTGGAAAAATTCACTCCTAGTACCGTCGCAAGCAGCGACCTCTCCGCTCAGGTCGGCGACGAGCTAGCCGCATTGATCGCCGAGGCGGAGAAGGTACGAGACGGCGATGATACGAAGTATATCGTCGTCCGTTCTGCCCCGGTGCACCGACTGTCCAGCTTGATGGAGGAAGAAGCGGACCTTTCTGCACATGCGGCCGTCTTGAGCAGCTGCCTAGCTGTGGTGGAGAAGCTGAGACAGAAGGGGCAACTTACCGCTGATGAGCAAAAGCGGGCGCGCGCCTATCTGCAGCTGCACGAGAAGCCATGGCCAAACCAGCCTGACATTGCCGACGGTGCGACCCTATATCTCGATGATCTCGCCATCTCGCATTTGCTGCATCTGGGTTTGCTTGGAAAACTCAAAGCGGCGGGCCTGACGGCTGTGGCCTCTCCAAGAGAGCTTTCTGAAGTGGACGCCCTAATTTCTTACGAGCGCATCTCCGAAGAAGTTAAGGATGTCATAGAGCGCATACGGGCCTCTCTAAATTCCCGGATCGAATCCGGACATGTCAGGGTGAGCGGTAGGCGCAATTTTGACGAGTTGGAAACGAAATCTATCTCAGAGCATCCCTCGGTCGGCATTCTTACTCTGGCACCACAATGCGACGTTTCGATTATTGATGACAGATTCCTCAATCAGTACGCGAGCATAGATAGCAGCGGCGCACAAGCACCTATCTTTTCCACCCTGGACTTGCTGGATTCTTTGGTAGCGACCGGTGTGTTATCGGATGACGACCGTCTTGAACATCGATCGCTGCTTCGCCGGGCTGGCTATTTCTTCGTTCCTGTCAATGTAGACGAACTCGAACGGTGTTTGAGGGAATCAACTGTTGCTGACGGGGACGTTATTGAAACGGCGGAGCTGAAGGCTATCCGGGAATCCGTCCTCCGTGTCAGAATGAGCGACTGGCTGCGGCTGCCGGAGGAAGCACCTTGGCTGGACGGAACTCTGAAAACGTTTGTTCGTGTGCTCAGAAACCTGTGGGTGGACGGGGCCGATATCGAAGAGGTCACTGCTCGCTCAAACTGGCTCGTCGAGCAGTTCGACGTTCGAGGATGGGCGCACCGCCTTGTTCCGGAGAATGCTGACAATGTCGTTCGGGTCGGGCGTGCGGTACATATCCTCTTGCTGCTGACGCCGCCCACTGGCGTCCAGAAAAGTGTTGTGGACGCATACTGGAGCTGGCTGGAAGAAAGGATTCTGCTTCCCGTACAGGAACAATTCCCCGAGGTGTACGAGTGGCTTGTCAATTGGCACCGCAGACACATTGCCGAAATGGCTGAAACCCAGCTTACTGAAGGGGACAACTCGTGACCAATAGTCCTTACGAAAGAGCCGCAATAGCGGGTGCTGCGTTGGAGCTTGTTCCGCCACTCATACGTAAGACCTTGCTCAACGACCAAAGCTTCAGGGAAGAGTACGGTTTCAAGACTGAAGCTACGATTGCCTTAGGGACGAGCGGTGTCTCTGTTCAGCGTTCGGAGCTTTACGATGCCGTTCGTACCGTTCTCGACGGGGAAAGCCCAGCCGAATTGATTGACACTGAAGATCGGACATGGAATCTCACGAATGAGACACGCGAGGGTGCACTTCCGAATCTTGTCCTTTCATCCGATCAACAACGGATGGTACTGCCTGACTTCTCTGTCCTTTCCGGAGATGCCTCTACACGCATTCGTTCGCTCGAAGCATCTGCTTCAGATATGAACCTTCCGCTCAGCGCTCAGGAAGAATGGCGGAGCATCCTGGAAGTGCGTGCGCTGCAAGATGACGAAGTCGATGCTTTTCACAGTGACATACGCGATACGCCGGTCCATGTAGAACGGACTATACGAAGCGAGATCACGGCAGGCCAAAGCAGTGTTTCGTCTTTAGTTCCGAATTCGCGTCGGTATTTTGAAAGGCTCGTTGGCGCTTATGACGGAAGCGATTCGATCCAGGATTATGCCGTCGGCATAAGCCGCGACGTCTTCGGGCAACTGACAGAGTGGCGGCCTTACGAGGGTTTCCTCTTCAGCCTGTTACTTTCTTCACACTCGGCGCTGACCGCCGAAATCAACGCCGATCATCTCGGTCAGGAGGACTTGAAAGGAGCGTTCGACTTTCTGGAGAAACACGGTGACACGCTTTCTCGGT